>JAOPUY010000222.1 GCA_025963265.1 Frankiales bacterium
GACGCGCCCGCGGTGTCCGGGATCGACCGCGGAAGCACCGTGAGCGCCGTGGAGGAAAAGTGCGAGTGCACCCGGTCATCGGTCGGATCCTGCGCCGGGTCGGAGTGCACGGTGAGGTGGTTGTACAGCGTGTCGCGCTGCGCCGGCACCCGACCGGCCGAGCGGATCAGCTCGATCAGCTCGGTGCGGTTGGACCGGTGCCGAGCACCGGCCGAGGACACGACGTTCTCCTCGAGCATGACCGAGCCGAGGTCGTCGGCCCCGAAGTGCAGCGTCAGCTGGCCGATGTCCTTGCCGGTGGTGAGCCAGGATCCCTGCAGGTGGTTCACGGTGTCGAAGAAGAGCCGGGCCAGCGCGACCATCCGCAGATACTCCAACGACGTCGCCTGGGTCCGCCCCTTGAGGTGGTTGTTCTCCGCTTGGTAGGTCCAGGGGATGAAGGAGCGGAATCCCCCAGTGCGGTCTTGCACCTCGCGGATCATGGCCAGGTGCTCGACGCGCTCGGCGTTGGTCTCACCGGTGCCCATCATGAACGTCGCCGTCGACTCCAGGCCGAGGCCGTGCGCCGTCTCCATCACCGACAGCCAGGTCTCGCCCGACTCTTTCAGCGGCGCGATCGCGGTGCGCGGACGGGACACCAGGATCTCCGCTCCGGCTCCGGCGAATGAGTCCAGGCCAGCCGTCTTGAGCCGCGAGATGACCTCGCTGTGCGGCAGGCCGGACGTCTTGCCGATGTGCACCACCTCGGACGCGCCCAGCGAGTGCAGCGTGAGCGACGGGTACTCGCGTTTGATGTCGGCGAAGATCGCCTCGTACCACTCCATGCCCAGCTCGGGCGAGTGACCGCCCTGCAGCATGATCTGGGTGGCGCCGAGGTCGACGGCCTCCCCGCAGCGGCGCAGGATCTCCTCGTTGCTGTGCGTCCAGCCCTCGGCGTGGTTGGGCGAGCGATAAAACGCGCAGAACTTGCAGGCCGTCAGGCAGACGTTGGTGTAGTTGATGTTGCGGTCGATGATGTAGGTCGCGACGTTGACCGAGTCGCCGGCGAACCGGCGGCGGCGAACGGTGTCGGCGGCCTCGCCGAGCGCGTGCAGCGGCGCGTCGGTGTAGAGGAGCAGCGCCTCTTCCTTGCTGATCCGGCCGCCGTCAGCGGCGTGGGCGAGCAGGCGGGTCAGCTCGGTGGACACGGAACTGCGATCAGCGGTCACGGGTACAAGGGTAACGGGCGCTCGGGCGGCGCCTCGGTCGTCCCGCCGCCGGCCAGCAACTCGTGCAGATCCTCCGCGGCCTGACCGGCCGCGCCGTCGGCGACCGCCGAGACCCCACCGAGCCCGAAGTAGGAGTGGTTCAGCGTCGGCCACTCCCGGCTGATGACCCGCACGCCCGCTCGGCGCAGCGCGTCGGCGTAAAAGTTGCCCTCGGTCCGCAGGATGTCCAGTGTCGCCGTGTGCACGACGGCTGGAGCCAGGCCGCTGAGGTCGGCCGCCCGCAAGGGCGAGACTCGCCAGTCGGTCGACTCGGCATCGGAGACGTAGTGATGGGCGAAGTCGGCCATGCCCTGCAGCGTCAGGCCGAAGTTCACCTTGGTCGTCCGCCGCGACATGTAGTAGTCGTTGACCTTGGGGCTGGCGTAGCGTCCGGCGACATCGGTTACCGGGTACAGCAGCAATTGGGCCGTCACCGGCCGGCCCGCGTCGCGACGGCCGATGGCCACCGACGCGGCGAGCTGGCCGCCGGCGCTGTCGCCGGCCAGCACCAGCGAGTCTGGCTCGCCGCCCAGCTTGGCGGCGTGCTGGAATGCCCACTCCGCGGCCGCGTAGGCGTCCTCGTACGCGGCCGGGAACGGATCCTCAGGCGCGCGTCGGTACTCGACCGAGACCACCACGGCATCGGCCTGCATGCAGATCCGGCGAGCGTGACCCAGGTGGGTGTCGACGTCGCCGACGACCCAGCCGCCGCCGTGAAAGTAGACGACAGTGGGACGCGGTCGAGCCGCCGGGCTGTCCGGCGTCGGACGGAGGATTCGCACCGGCAGCGGTCCCGCCGGGCCCGGGATCTGCTCGTTGCTCTCGGAGCCGGGGATCAGGGCGGGATTCATGTGGGCGTAGGCCTCGGAGTTGCTGGTGCGACTGTGCTCACGAGCGTCCGCCACGCTGCTCAGTTCGCCGTTGGGGCTCGTGCGCACGTGCCAGCTGGCGACATCGGGATCGATGATCGGCTCGGTCATGATTCGGATTCCTCTATCTTGCTGGGACATATTCGGGGCTGCGACCGGTCAGGCCGTTCACACCTCGGCGAACTGGGGGACCACCGGCTTGCTCAGCGCGCCCGCCTGGACCGCGCGATTGGCGAATTCTCTCAGACCGCTGATTTGGCGCTCGCCCAGTGAGAAGTCCAGGGTGCGGAAGTAGTGGGCCAGCGTCGGGGCGTCGAAGATCTCCCAGCGGGCGGCCTGGCCGGCAACGTCCTCGACGTGGGCCAGCGCCTCGTCCCGGCTGCGGATGAAGGCCGAGTGGACGTCTTTGACGGTGCCCGGGTGCTGCTCGGCGAAGTCTCGGCGGACGGCCCAGACGGCGAACACCATCGGCAACCCGGTCCAGTCCTTCCAGGCCTGGCCCAGGTCGTGGACGGCCAATCCCCGACTGGCGCCCTCGTAGGTGGCGCGCAACGCGACGTCGCCGATGACGACCGCGGCGTCGGCCTCGAGCAGCATGGCGTTGACGTCGGGCGGGCACGTGAAGTAGCGGGGGCTCACGTTGAAGACTTCCTTCAACCACATCTGAGCCAGCAGCACCGAGGTCCGCGACGTCGAGCCGAGGGCGACCGGACGCCCGTCGAGCTCGGCCAAGGGACGCTGGGACACCAGGTCCACCGACAAGACCGGACCGTCCGAGCCAACTGCGATGTCGGGCAACAGCAGCAGCTGGTCGGCGTTGCGCAGGTATTCGACCAGCGAAATCGGGCCGATGTCGAGCTGCCCCTCGACCAGCATCCGGTTGAGGTTGTCCGGGGTGTCCTTGGTCAACTCAAGATCCAGCAGCGCGCCGGAACGCACCAGCCCCCAGTAGATCGGCAAACAGTTCAAAAACTGAATATGGCCGACCCGTGGCCGCTGGGTAGCGGGAAATGTTGACCTCGATGTCACTTTTACGAGGCTACCCTCGCGCCATCTAGGCTCGGTCATTGTGACAACCGAGAGTGTGAAAGCTGACAGGGCCGGGGTCGCCGACGCGGAGTTGGCCGCTGAGCTGGTCCGTGCCGCGGGAACGCTGGCCGCGGTGATGCTGGCCGACGGGTTGGACACCGAGCACAAGACGTCGGTCTCCGACGTCGTCTCGGCCGCGGACCGGGCAGCCGAAACCCTGATCGTGCGCCGACTCCGCAGCGAACGACCGCAGGACGGCCTGATCGGCGAGGAGGGCACCGACTTCCCGTCCGCCGACTCCTCGGCCCGCACCTGGTACATCGACCCGGTCGACGGCACCTACAACTTCCTAGCCGGGTTGCCGTTCTGGTGCTCGGCGGTGGCCCTGGCGGCGATCGATCACTCCGACCGGCACGTCCCACTCGTCGGCGCCGTCTACCACCCGTACTCCAATGAGCTGTGGTTAGCCGGGCCCGACCAGGCCACCACGTGCAACGGAGTGCCGGTGGCGACGCTGTCGGACGCGCCGCTCTCGCAGCTGTCCATCGCCAGCTACCTGCACCCGGCCACCCTGCCCGACGACGACACCCGGCAACCGCTACTGGCCGCCATCCGCGGCGCCGCGACGGTCCGGATGCTCGGCTCGGGCTCGATCGAGCTCGCCTCAGTCGCCGCCGGCCGGCTCGGCGCCTGGGTGCAGCACGACTCGCTGGACTGGGACTGGCTGCCGGGCGCCGCTCTGGTCGTCGGCGCCGGCGGGGTGGCCGAGGTGGTGCGCCACCGCGGCCACCGCTGGCACATCGCCGGCAACGCCCAAGCCGTCGCCGAGATCCGCGCCGCTCTGCTGGCCTAACTCCAGGCGCAATGTGCTGCCCGGATCGGCTAGCGTCGCGGTATGTCGGTGAGAGTGCGGGATGACCGGATTGGCCGGTCCCGCCGGGGCTACCCCGTCGGACGCGTTATCAGTCAGCCACTACGGCGCGCGACCAGGCCTGCGCCACGAGCAGCTGGGGACGCGCAGAGCGAGATTGGCCGCACTCTCACCGACGAGCGCTCGACCGGGTGAACGGCGAACAAGCCGAGCGCCTCACGGCGGCGCTGATCAACGGTCCCTGGGCGACCCGGCCGATGCAGTTGCGTCTCGGTGCCGTGCTCGGCACGATGGCCGTCCCGATCGGGCTGGCGGAGTTGGTCGCCGAGCTGTTGGCCCGCTTCCCGAGCCGGCCCGCGCGCGACACGCTGATCGCCTTCTTGCGGGCGCAACCCGAGGTGAGCCTGGCCGCGGCGGCGCGGCCCGAGCCGCCTCAGGAGGTGGGGGTCCGACTCCATCGACCGATGGTCCCGCTGGCCACTGAAGCCGATCTGCTCCGGCTCCTCTGGCTAGACGCCGAGGAGCTGAGCTGGTTCGCCGACCGGCAGAACCGTTCGGCCCGGGCGTCCTCGGCCCAGCTCGTGCACTACCGCTATCGAGCGCAGCCGACCCGGGACTCGGTGCGGCTGCTCGAGATCCCGAAGGCTCGGCTCAAAGAGATCCAGCGTCGGCTGCGAGAGCAGATCGTGACTCGCATCCCGCTGCACTCGGCGGCGCATGGCGGCGTGCCTGGACGTTCAGTGCGAACCTGCCTTGAACCGCATGTCGGGCGCGGGGTGGTGATTCGCTGCGACTTGGAGGGCTTCTTCGCCGGTGTGTCCCGGCCCCGGGTCCAAGGCCTGCTCGAGGCGGTCGGGCTGGATCCGGCCGCGAGCGCGACGGTGGCGGGGCTGTGCACGACTGTGGTTCCACGCTCGGTGCGGGAGGAGTTGTTGAATCCGGCGCAGCTGGCCGGGCGCGGCGCGGCCGCACAGGCCAGGCTCTGGCGGTATCGGCGGCGGCTCGCGGTTCCGCATCTGGCCCAGGGCGCTCCGACCTCGCCCGGGCTGGCCAACGCCATCGCCTTCTCGCTCGATCACCGACTGACCAGCCTGGCCACTCGCTTCGGGCTGAAGTACACGCGCTACGTCGACGACCTGATTCTCAGCGGGCCGGCCCAGACGCCGGTCGAGCTGATCCTGGCCGCGGTTCGGCAGATCGTCCGGGACGAAGATTTCCGGCTGGCCGAGCGAAAGACGGTCATCCTGCGCGAGGGCCGTCGCCAGCAGCTGCTTGGGGCGGTGGTCAACCGCCACCCGGCCGTGCGGCGGGCCGAGCGTGACCAGCTAAAGGCCATCCTGCACAACTGCGCTCGGCACGGCGTGGAAAGTCAACTCCGAGGCGAGCCGCCGGAGGCGTTTCGGCAGCGGCTGCGAGGCCAGATCGCGTGGATTGCCTCGATGGACGAACGCCAGGGCGCGGCGCTGCTGGCCCGCTACGACCAAGTCGAATGGCGCTGAGCTGGTCTGAGCGTCTACTCGTAGTCGCCGGACTGGCCGCCCGACAGCTTGTCGTCCAAGTCGTTCGTGCGGGCGCGGCGGGCATCGATGCGCCGTTCCAAGTTCGAGGCCACCTTGGTCCGCTGCTTGCGCAACAGGACGATCGAGAGCGGCACCGACAGCACCACCGCGATCAGCCCAGCCAGCAGCGTCGGCACCTTGACCAGCCACAGCACTAGCCACAGGACGCCGAACAGTCCGAACCGCAGCAGCGTGTAGAGCCACATGGCGCCCAGCGACTGGATGGCGGTCGGGCCCGTGTCGGCGGACGTGTCCACCGCGCGGTCGGCGCTCTCGTCGCGGCTAGCCACGGCTCACGCCCACACGGCCTGCGGCTGCGCCCGCCGCTCGGCCAGCGACACCGGACCCTCGTACTCGCGCAAGATCTCATAGCGGGTGTTGCGCTCTTTGGGCTGGAAGCCCGCGTCGCGGATGAGGTCGAGCAGGTTCTCCCGGGTCATCTTGTCGGGCGTCCCGAAGCCGTCCGCGTCGTGGGTGATCTTGTACTCGACGACCGAGCCGTCCATGTCGTCGGCGCCGTAGTTGAGCGCGAGCTGCGAGGTCGACAGGCCGTGCATGACCCAGAAGACCTTGACGTGCGGGAAGTTGTCCAGCATCAGCCGGGAGACCGCGAACGTCTTGAGCACGTCGGCCGGCTGGGCCATGTTCAGGTGCGCGAGCCGGTTGTTGTCGTTGTGGAAGCGCAACGGGATGAAGACCTGAAAGCCGCCGGTCTCGTCCTGCAACTCGCGCAGCCGCAGCACGTGGTCGACGCGGTGCCGGGGCTCCTCGATGTGGCCGTAGAGCATCGTCGCCGGGGTCTTGAGGCCCTTGGAGTGGGCCAGCCGGTGAATACGCGACCAGTCTTCCCAGTGGGTGTTGTGGTCCACGATCTGCTTGCGGACCTCCCAGTCGAAGATCTCCGCGCCGCCACCGGTCAGCGACTCCAGCCCGGCGTCGATCAGCTCGTCCAGGATGGCGTCGGCCGACAGGCCCGAGATCTCCTCGAAGTAATGCACCTCGGTGGCCGTGAACGCCTTGAGCGCGACGTCGGGCAACACCGACTTCAGCTCGCGCAGCACCCGGGGGTAGTACTTCCAGGGCAGCGTCGGGTGCAGGCCGTTGACGATGTGCAGCTCGGTGAGGCCGTCGTCCTTCATGGCCACTGCGAGCTCGACGGCCTCCTCGACGCGCATCGTGTACGCGTCCTTGGCGCCCGGCTTGCGCTCGAAGGAGCAGTAGGCGCACGAGGCCCGGCAGACGTTGGTCAGGTTGAGGTGCCGGTTGACGTTGAAGTAGACGACATCGCCGTTCTTCCTCGTCCGGACGCCGTGCGCCTGCCCGCCGAGCCAGGCCAGGTCATCGCACTCGTAGAGGTCCACGCCGTCCTGATAGCTCAGCCGCTCTCCGGCCGCGATCTTCTCGGCCAGTTCGTCTTTGCGCGTCGCGTTCCACACCATGCCTTTAGAGTACGTCGGCGAATTTGCCACGTCTGCCACCCTGAACTCATGTATGTCCCCGACCACTTCGCGGCCGAGCCGGCTGATATCGCGACCCTGCTCGCCTCGGGTGGGCTCGCCCAGCTGATTACCCCGACCGCCGACGGGCTGGTCGCGACCCCGTTGCCGCTGCTGTATGACCACGACCGGCACGCGCTGCTCGGGCACGTGGCGCGCACGAACGAGCATTGGCAGGCGGCCGCGCGCGCGACCGGTGACTCGCTGGCCATTCTGAGCGGCCCCGACGCCTACATCTCACCGTCGTTCTACCCGAGCAAACGAGAGCACGGCCGGGTCGTGCCGACCTGGAACTACCTGACCGCCCACGTGCACGGGCGGCTGGTCGCGCATGAGGACCCGGAGTGGTTGCGGGCGCTGGTCACGCGGCTCACCACTCAGCACGAGGCGTCCTTCTCAGCACCCTGGGCCGTGTCCGACGCGCCGCCGGCCTACATCGACGGACAGCTACGGGCCATCGTCGGCCTGGAACTGCCGTTGACTCGGGTCGAGGCCAAGGTCAAACTCAGCCAGAATCGCTCGGCGGCCGATCAACGAGGGGTCATCGAGGGCCTAGCGGCCCGCGACCCGGCCGGGACCTCGGCCCGAGCTGAGACCGTGGCTGAGGCGATGGCGGAGCGGCTTAAGCCGTGATGGCCACGGTTCCGTCTTCGGCGACGCTGAAGCCGGGGTGCCAGGCGATCTCCCAGCGGTGACCGTCCGGGTCGGCGAAATAGCCGTGGTAACCGCCGAAGGACGAGTCTTGGGCGTCCTTGAGGATTTTGGCGCCGGCCGCGCGGGCCCGTTCGAGGTCGACGTCGACGTCAGCCGGGGTGGCGACCACGTAGCCGAGGCTGAAGCCGCTCTCGTTGGTGATCGCCGCGCCCACATCGGCGGCGAAGTCGAGCAGCGGGAAGAGCGCGAACAGCAGTCCGGGACCGACTTGGTAGAAGACGATCTCCTCCAAGTCGAGCGTGGGAGTCCAGCCGAGCCCGTCGCTGTAGAACGCGCGGCTGACGGCGAGGTCTTTGGCCGCGACAGTAATGATCTGGACGTTCTGCCGCATGACTCCAGTGTGCGATGAATGTTTGATTAATGTGAAGCGTTTTACCGAATCGGGCGAAGAACGTGACGCAATCGCGACCGCGGCGCCTAGCTCGGGGCGGGCGACAGCTCCGGCTCGGACGGCTTAGCGGCCTGCACCCGGCCCTCAAAGCGCGTCGAGAGCACCACGGTCGACCGGGTCCGGGAGACCCCGGGGATCTTCGACAGCGCGCGGATGGTGCGTTCCAAGCCGCTCACGTCGGGCACCCGGACCTTGACCACGAAGGACTCCTCGCCGGCCACGAACCAGCAGTCCTCAATCGCCGCCAGGGCCGCGATCTTGTTGGCCACCTCGTCCTCGTCGGCGGTGTCGGACATGAAGACCCCGACCAGGGCGCTCATCGAGTAGCCGAGCGACTCGGGGGCGATGGCGGCGTGATAGCCGGTGATGACCCCGGCCGCCTCGAGCTTGCCGACCCGCTCGTGCACGGCTGGCGCGGACAGGCCGACCTCGCGGGCCAGCTCGGCGAAGGTCGAGCGAGCGTTGGCCCGCAGTGCGTCGATGATCGCCCGATCCACAACGTCCATGTCGGCCAGTCTCTCAGTTCTGCTGCTTTTCTGAGTCAACCGCGGGCGGGTGAGTCCCCGCGCGGCCGAGGCCCAGCTCGCCGGTCCAGCGGGTGATCAGGTCGTGCGGCACACCGATCACATCGAGGACCTTGGCGGCCACGAAGTCCACCAGCTGCTGCACGGAGCGCGCGCCGGCGTAAAAGGCCGGGCTCGCGGGCAGGACGACCGCGCCGGCGTCGTGCAGCTCCAGCAGATGCTGCAGGGTGGCCCGGGTGTAGGGCGTCTCGCGCGGCACCATGACCAGCGGGCGTCGCTCCTTCAAGGTGACGTCCGCGGCCCGCTGCAGCAAATCCTTGCTCAGCCCGATCGCGATTCCGGCCACCGCCGCGGTCGAGGCGGGGACGACGACCATCCCCCGAGCGGGATAGGACCCGCTGGCCGGCCCCGCGGCCAGGTCGGCCGGACCCCAATGCCGCAGGTCCAGCTCAGCGACGTCGCGCCCCAGCCAGTCGCTGAGATCGGTTTCCCAGTGACTGTCGCGAAACGCGATGCCAGTCTCGTCGAGGATGGTCAGGCGCG
>JAOPUY010000227.1 GCA_025963265.1 Frankiales bacterium
CGGAGACCGCCGCGAAGTCTCGGACGTCGGCCTGGGTCGCGATGATGCGGCGATCGAGGGCCTCGACCTGCTTGACCGTGTCGGCCAGATCCTCCGGAGTCGACATCGGATAAGGCACGCCCTCGACTTGCGCGCAGAGATCCACGGCGATGATGTCCGCGCCCTCCTGAGCCAACCGGATCGCGTGGCTGCGGCCCTGGCCGCGGGCCGCGCCGGTGATGAACGCTACTTTTCCCTCTAGTCTTCCGGTCATTTTCGCTGCTCCTCGCGTCGTTGCGATGATTGGACGGTGGCTGTCTGCGGTCAGTACTGGGTGTTGCCGGCGTCGACGGTCATCGCCAGCGCGGTGACGTAGCGGGCCTCGTCGGAAGCCAGGAACAACACGGCATTGGCCTGGTCCTCGGGCTGGGTCGTCTGGATGGGCAGCATGTTGGTGAGCATGCCGGCCACGACCGGGTTGGCCTCCAGCCCCGGGCCAAACGCCGCTTGCGCCCCCGGCTCGCCCATCGCGGTGTCGACGCCGGTCGGGTGCAGGCTGTTCACGCGGATGCTGTGCTGGGCCAGTTCGGCCGCGAAGGCCCGAGTCATGCCGGTGATGGCGTGCTTGCTGGCCACGTAAGGGACGAGGAAGGGCAGCCCTTTGAGGCCGGCGGCCGAACTGGTCAGGATGATCGAGCCGCCGCCGTTGGCGATGAGGTGCTTGGCCGTCGCCATCACGGTGTTCCAGGTGCCGACCAGGTTGACGTCGATGGTCTCGCGAAAGACCTCGGGCGTCACCTGATCCCAGGGCGCGATGATGCAGATCCCCGCGTTGCCGACGACGATGTCCAGCCGGCCGAGCTCAGCGACGCCCTCATCGGCTGCGGCTTGGAGCGCGGCGGCGTCCCGGGTGTCGACGATGCGGGAGACGATGCGGCGGTCCTGGGCCTCGACGAGCCGCACCGTCTCCGCGAGGTCAGCCGGCGTCGCCGGCGAGTACTGGACGCCGGCGATGGGCGCGCAGATGTCGACCGCGATGATGTCGGCGCCCTCCTGAGCCAACCGCACCGCATGCGCTCGGCCTTGCCCGCGGGCCGCGCCGGTGATGAACGCGACTTTCCCCGCTACCCGTCCGGTCACTGATTTTCCTCACTCAAAATTGGGCCTCAACTGGAACATCCGCTTAGACCCGGCCGGGGCGCTCGGCGGCAGCCCCGGCCGGGCTGTCTATCGACTTTCCGCAGGTGCGGAAAGGGAGAAACCGGTGAGCGGATTCTCATCGCACGATCGGCTGGGCGGCGCTGTGACCGCCTTGGCGGTCAAGGTGAGGGGCACCGGCCGAACCGCCTGCCCGCGCAGCGGATTCTTATGCGAGTGATCCAGCGAGGGTTTGGGCGTGGGGCCCTCGACCGCGCTCAACGCCTGCTCGCCGAACCCGCGCACGCACTCCGGATCCGGGCCGTCCAGGGGCAGTCCGGTGAAGAACTTGGCCGCCATGCACCCGCCGCGGCACGAGTCGAAGAAGTGACACGACTTGCAGGCGCCGCCGTTCTGCGGTTCCCGCAGCTCAGCGAACAACGCTGAGTCCTGCCACACTCCCTTGAAGCCGCCCGGCTCGCGAACGCTGCCCGCCTTGAAGCTGTCGTGGATGGCGAACGGGCAGGCGTAGACGTCGCCCACCGGGTCGATCAGGCAGACCACGCGGCCGGCGCCGCACAGGTTCAGCCCGGGCAGGGCGTCGCCGAAGGCGGCCAGGTGGAAGAAGGAGTCGCCGGTGAGGACTTCCTCGCCGTTGGCGACCAGCCAGTCATAGAGCTGCTTCTGCTGGGGAGCGAGCAGGTGCAGCTCGTCCCAGACGTCGGCGCCGCGCCCAGACGGACGCAGCCGGGTGAGCCGCAGCTGGGCCTGGTAACGGTCGGCGATCGCCTTGAAGTCGTCGAGCTGGTCGACGTTCTCCCGGGTCACCACGACCGAGATCTTGAAACCGGTGAAGCCGGCCTCGTTGAGATTGGCCATCGCCCGGATCGCGGTGTCGTAGCTGCCGACGCCCCGCACGTTGTCGTTGACCTCGGCGGTGGCGCCGTCGAGGGAGATCTGGACGTCGACGTAGTCCGAGCCGGCCAGTCGCTGCGCGACGGCCTTCGAGATCCGGACGCCGTTGGTGGAGAACTTGACCCCTACGTGGTGCTCAGTCGCGTAGTCGACGAGCTCCCAGAAGTCCTCCCGCACCGTCGGCTCGCCGCCGCCGATGTTGACGTAGAAGACCTGCATCCGCTCGAGCTCGTCGATGACCGCCTTGGCCTCGGCCGTGCTGAGCTCGCGCGGGTCGCGCCGCCCCGAACTCGACAGGCAGTGCACGCAGGCCAAGTTGCAGGCGTAGGTGAGCTCCCAGGTCAGGCAGATCGGCGCGTCCAAGCCAAGGGCGAACTGATCGACCAGCTTGACCGGGCTCGGGGTGGCGGTTGCGCTCAGCACAGCGGTCATTCGGTCTCCTCCGTGGTGGCGTGCGGGCCGGCCGGTAGGCGGGGACAAATGGTGTCCCCCGCCGCGAGCGAGGCCAGAGCTCTGGCCAGCACCGGCAGCTGCTCGGGTGCGACGCCGGACTGCAGGCACGCCGTCCGGGCGTCGGGCGCGTC
>JAOPUY010000243.1 GCA_025963265.1 Frankiales bacterium
TGTCGGCGACCGCCGAGAACGGGCGGCAGGCGCTGGGCACCGGCGAAGACACCGGGATTTCCTAGCTCGCCTGCCCCTCGGGTAGGCTGATCGACGTCCTAGTCCATGTTCTGGCCAAGTTGCACAGTTTCGTCTGCCCACCGGCTTAGCAAAGGTCTTGAGTGAAAACCCGCAGCCCCTACATCCTGGACACCCGGGAAGTCGGGCGGCAACCAGGGTTGAGCAAGGACTTCCAGCTAACGGTGACGGCGCCTGCGCACCTCGGCTTGGACATGATCGGAGTACCGCAAGGTGATCCGCTCGAGCTAACCGTGCGGCTGGAATCGGTCACTGAGGGAGTCCTGGCGACAGGAACCGTCAGCGGCCAGGCGCAGGGTGAGTGCGGGCGTTGCCTGGTGCACTTCTCCGAGCCGTTGGAAGTCGACTTCGTCGAGCTGTTCGCCTACCGCGACAGCGCGACCGAGCAGACGACCGACACCGACGAGGTCAGTCGGCTCGCGGGCGACCTGCTCGACCTTGAGCCGGTTGTGCGAGACGCAGTGGTGCTGAGCTTTCCGCTCTCGCCGCTGTGCGAGGCAGAGTGCGCCGGTCTGTGCTCCGAATGCGGAGAACGGATCGCGGACCTTCCGGCCGAGCACTCGCACACCCAGCTCGACCCTCGTTGGGCTGCTCTGGCCGAGCGGCTCAGCGCAGACGACACATCCAGCACGCCCACCTCATAGTCAGGAGAACCCGCCGTGGCCGTCCCGAAGCGGAAGACCTCGCGTTCGAACACTCGCAGCCGTCGCTCGCAGTGGAAGACCAGCGCGCCCACCCTGGTCACGTGCCCGAACCGGGCCTGCGGCCAGCCCAAGCTGCCCCACACCGCGTGCAGCAACTGCGGCCAGTACGACGGACGGCAGGTTCTCGCGGTCTGACCGCGAGAATATGACCTCACCTCTGCAGCGGACCGCGCCCCAGGCCGACAGCCCCCGGACAAGGGACGCTGATGGCCGCCGCTAGGCCGCCGGTTCCCACCGATCCGTCCGAGTTGGCCTCGGTGCTCGGCGTCGAGATGGACGCCGAGCTCTTCCGGCGCGCCCTGACGCACCGCTCTTACGCCTACGAGAACGGCGACCTGCCGCACAACGAGCGCCTGGAGTTCCTCGGCGACTCGGTGCTCGGCGTGGTCATCACCGAGTCGCTGTACCGCAACCATCCCGAGCTGCCTGAGGGCAAACTGGCCAAACTGCGCGCGTCGGTGGTCAACATGCGGGCCTTGGCCCAAGTGGCGCGGACGATCGGACCGGCCGGGATCGGCGAGTACCTGTTCTTGGGCCGGGGCGAGGACGCGACGGGCGGACGCGACAAGCCCTCGATCCTGGCCGACACCCTCGAGGCCATTCTCGGTGCGATCCACCTTCAGCACGGCATCGACGTGGCCACCGAGGTCATCCACCGACTGTTCGACGACGTTCTCAACGCGGCCCCCGGCTACGGCGCGGCCCTGGACTGGAAGACCTCGCTGCAAGAGCTGACCGCGTTGCGCGGGCTCGGGGTGCCCGATTACACGATCACCTCGGCTGGCCCCGATCACGCCAAGTCCTTCACCGCTGCCGCGGTGGTCGACGGCGTGACCTATGACGTCCGGCCCGGCCGGAGCAAGAAGGAAGCCGAGCAATCGGCGGCCGAGGCGGCTTGGCAGGCGCTGACCGCCGCCGCCGAGCCCCCGTTAGACGCGGCGGCTGAGCCAGCCACCGCACCGGCTAACCCGGGGACCAACCAGCCGGGTGCCTGAGTTACCCGAGGTCGAGACGGTTCGCGCCGGCCTGCAGCGCTGGGTCGCCGGCCGGCGGATCGCGGCCGTCGAGGACGTGCACGCCCGAGCGGTCCGACGCCATCCAGGCGGCGCCAGCGACCTGGCCGCCCAGCTGGCCGGTCGGTCAATCGAGTCGGTCCAACGTCGCGGCAAGTATCTCTGGCTGCCGCTGGGCGCCCCAGACGCCTTGGCGGCAGCCCGCCCAGCGCTGATCGCCCACCTGGGGATGAGCGGCCAGCTGCTCGTCCTGCCCGCCGACACGCCGCCCGGGCCCCACCTGCGGGCCCGAATTCGCTTCGCCGACGGCGGCCCCGAGCTGCGCTTCGTCGACCAGCGCACGTTCGGCGGTCTGCGACTCGACGACCTGACCGACGACGGGCCGACCCCAGTTCCCGTGAGCATCGCTCATATCGCCCGCGACCCGCTGGACCCGCTGTTTGACGACGCCCGCTGGATCGCCGCGGTTCGCCGTCGCCACACCACCATCAAGCGGGCCCTGCTCGACCAATCCTCGATCTCCGGCGTCGGCAACATCTACGCCGACGAGGCGCTCTGGCGGGCCCGATTGCATGGTGACCGCCCGACCGCCGGACTCACCCGGGCCCAACTGGTCGAGCTGCTGGCCGCCATCCGGGAGGTGTTCGCCGCGGCCCTGCTGGCCGGCGGCACCTCCTTCGACGCGCTCTACGTCAACGTGAACGGGCAGAGCGGGTACTTCGACCGGTCGCTCAACGCCTACGGCCAGCTGGACCGGCCCTGCGCGCGGTGTGGCACGTCGATCCGCCGGCTTAAATGGATGAACCGGTCCTCGTACTACTGCCCGAGCTGCCAGCGGCCGCCCCGCGCGCCACGGGCCAGCTAGCACCCATACCGCCGACCGGCCAGCGTTAATGACGTGATTTGTTTCTTGCGCCTTACGGTGAGATGATCAGATGACAGAAATCACCTTCCTGACCGGCTCGGAGTTGGCGGCGATCTCTGCGTGAGGTATATGGCGGCTAGCGGTTGTAGCTGGCCGAACGGCCTCGACGCAGCGAAGCAACCGCCCCCAATCGGCAGGAGTCCGCGAAAGGTCGCAACATGGCCAGGGCGTTGCTGGGACACCTTCCCACCACTGCAGATCGTTACCTTGTCGAAGAGAACGCACGCCTGAAGTCGCGCGTCCGAGAGTTGGAGAACGAGCTCACCGAGCTGCGTGACTCCATCGCCTCCGACCGGCTGCTGGACGAACTGCACCGCATCACCAGCACCGCCTCCGCCCTCGCCTGAGCACCGCTGGCCGAGTCGGCCCGGGCGGGTAGATTACGGGCAGCGAGCTTGCGCTGGCGAGCTCGCTGACGCCGTCCTCGCTACGCCCCGGGAGCCTGAGTGCATCTGAAATCGCTGACTCTCAAGGGCTTCAAGTCCTTCGCGTCGGCGACGACTCTGCGGTTCGAGCCGGGGATCACCGCGGTGGTGGGGCCGAACGGGTCGGGCAAGTCCAACGTCGTCGACGCCATCGCCTGGGTGCTCTGCGAGCAGGGCGCCAAGGCGCTCCGAGGCGGCAAGATGGAAGACGTCATCTTCGCCGGCACCACCGGGCGCGCGCCCTTAGGTCGGGCCGAGGTCACCCTCACCATCGATAACGCCGATGAGGCGCTGCCCATCGACTACACCGAGGTCTCGATCACCCGTCGGATGTTCAGGGACGGGGCCAGCGAGTACGAGATCAACGGCGAGGGCGCGCGGTTGCTCGACATCCAAGAGCTGCTCTCGGACTCCGGCATCGGGCGCGAGATGCACGTGATCGTCGGCCAAGGCCAACTCGACTCCGTGCTGCAGGCCCGCCCGGAGGACCGGCGGGGCTTCATCGAGGAGGCCGCTGGCGTCCTCAAGCACCGCAAGCGCAAAGAGAAAGCGCTGCGCAAGCTCGAGGCCATGCAAACCAACCTGACCCGGCTCAACGACCTCACCACCGAGTTGGGCCGCCAGCTCAAACCTCTGGGCCGCCAGGCGGAGGTGGCTCGCCGCGCGGCCGGCATCCAAGCTGAACTGCGCGACTCCCGCTTGCGGCTGCTGGCCGATGACCTGAGCACGCTGCAGACCGCGTTGGCGGCCGAGGTCGCCGATGAGGCGGCCATCCGCGCTCGCCGCATCGAGGTCGAACAAGCCCTGGCCGAGGCCACCGGCCGTGAGGCCGAGCTCGAGCAGTCGCTGGCGGCCGAGGCTCCGAAGGTCACCGCGGCCCAAGAGGTCTTTTTCACCTTGTCGGCCCTGCACGAGCGGTTCCGCGGCACTGAGACCCTGGCCGCGGAGCGGCGGCGGCACCTGTCGGAATTCGCCGAGGAGGAGCGGCACGGTCGCGACCCCGCCGAGCTGGAGGATGAGGCGGCCGAGGTCCGCGAGCACGAGGAGGAGTTGCTCGCCGAACTCGACGAGGCCCGCGCCGCCCTGTCGGCCGCGGTGCTGGACCGGCAAGAGGGGGAGCGCTCGCTGGCTGACGCCGAACGCGCCCTAGTCGCGGCCGCTCGCGCGGTCGCCGACCGCCGCGAAGGCTTGGCCAAACTCGCCGGTCAGGTGAACGCCCTGCGCAGCCGGGCCTCCGCCGGCGGCGAGGAGATAGCTCGAATCGCGGTGGGCAGCGCTCAAGCCCGACAGCGGGCGGCTGAGGCGGCCACCGAGCTCGAGGCGGCCCAGAGCGAGGTCGGCGCGTTGGACGAGGGCGAGCTGGACCTCGACGCCCGTCACGAGCAGGCGGTCGCCGCGCTGGAGGCTTCGACCGCGCAGCTGGCCGAGCTGCGCGCGGCTGAGCGCGAGGTGGAACGGGAGCGCTCGACCTGGTCGGCCCGGCGCGACGCGCTGGCGATGGGCCTTGACCGCAAGGACGGCGCGGGCGCGCTGTTGGCCGCCGGCTCGCAGCTGCCCGGTTTGCTGGGCTCGGTCGCGGCGCTGCTGTCGGTCGAGCCAGGCCACGAGGCGGCGCTCACCGCGGCCCTAGGCGCCATCGCCGACGCGGTCACGGTCGGTTCGGCCGCCGACGCCGTCGACGCGCTCGAGTTGCTCCGCTCCAGCGAGGCCGGCCGGGCCGGCGTGGTGATCGGCGCCGATGCGCCAGCTGCGGCCGACGGGCCGGCGTCATCGGATCGCGGCAGCTGGCCGACGCTGGGCCCACAAGCACGCTGGGCCCTCGACGTCGTCCGCTACCCGCCGGCCCTGGCCGGTCCGCTGGCCCGCGCGCTGGACCGGATGGCGATCGTGACTGATCTGCCGGCCGCGCAGCAGCTGGTCGGGGCCCATCCCGACGTCACCGCCGTGACCCGGGGCGGCGACGTGTTGGGCGCGAGCTGGGCCTTCGGCGGCTCGGCCAGCTCGCCGAGCGTCATCGAGGTGCAGGCCGCGGTCGACGAGGCCGCCGAGAAGGCCGCCAGCGCCGCCGACCGGCACGAGCAGCTGCAGGCCGAGTTGGTGGAGATCGAGGCGATCGCGGCGGGACAGCGGGTCCGGGTCGAGCAGGCCCTGGCCGCGCTCAATGAGTCCGACGCCCGGCTGAACGCCGTCGCCGAGCGGCTAGCCCAGCTCGCGCAAGCCCAACGGTCGGCCGAAGCCGAGGCGCAACGCCTCGATCTGGCCCGGTCGGCCGCCGAGCAGGCCCGCGACCGCGACCTGGTCGGATTGGCTGAGCTCGAGGAGCGGCTGCGGCTGGCCGAGTCCGAGCCGGGCGACGAGCAACCGCCGGCCGCTGACCGCGACGAGCGGGCCGCGGCGGTGGCCGCCAGCCGGCAGGCCGAGATGGACGCGCGGCTGACCGTGCGGACCCAGGAGGAGCGGGCCCGGGCCTGGGCCGGACGGGCCGACCAGCTGATCCGGGAAGCGGCGGCCGAGCGGCAGAACCGAGCCCGGCAGCAAGCGGCCCAGATCCGGCGCGAGCAGAGCGCCCTGGTCGTGGCTGCCGTCGAGCGGGCGGCGCGCGAGGCAAGCGGCCGGATCGCCAGCGCCGTGCAGCGAGCCGCGGCCGAGCGCGAGGCGCTGCAGGCTGGCCGGGGCGACCGCGAGCGACTACTGTCAGCGGCCCGTTCAGCGGCCCGGGAACTGGCCGCCGAGCTCGCCCGGCTCACCGACGCCGTCCACCGCGACGAGGTCGCGCGCGCGGAGCAGCGGCTGCGCATCGAGCAGTTGGAGGCTCGGGCCGCCGACGAGCACGGCATCGAGGTGCAGACCCTGCTGGCCGAGTACGGGCCGTCCCAGCCGGTGCCGCCCTCAGCCCAGGAGCAAGCGGAATATCAACAGCTCACCGAGCGCGGGGAGACCGTGCTGGCCCCGCAGCCGGGCCCGTACGACCGGCCGGCCCAAGAGAAGCGCGCGGCCCGCGCTGAGCGCGATTTGGCGTTGCTGGGAAAGGTCAATCCGTTGGCGCTGGAGGAGTTCGCGGCGTTGGAGGAACGCCACCGCTTCCTGGCCACCCAGCTCGAGGACCTCAAGAACACCCGCCGCGACTTGATGACCGTCGTCAAGGAGGTCGACGACCGCATCCTCGAGGTCTTCACCGCGGCCTACTTCGACGTCGAACGCGAGTTCGAGATCGTCTTCCGGACGCTGTTCCCGGGCGGCGAGGGCCGGTTGGTGCTGACCGACCCGGAGGACATGCTGAGCACGGGCATCGAGGTCGAGGCCCGGCCGCCCGGCAAGAAGGTGAAGCGGCTCTCGCTGCTGTCCGGCGGCGAGCGCTCGCTGACCGCGGTCGCCCTGCTCGTGGCCATCTTCCGGGCCCGTCCGAGCCCGTTCTACGTCCTGGACGAGGTCGAGGCGGCGCTCGACGACGTCAACCTCGGTCGTTTGGTCGGGTTGATCGGAGAGCTGCGGTCCAACAGCCAGCTGATCATCATCACCCACCAGAAGCGGACGATGGAGATCGCCGACGCCCTGTAC
>JAOPUY010000299.1 GCA_025963265.1 Frankiales bacterium
ACCGCGCTCGTGCCCGATCCCTCGGCCTCGCTGCGGAACGCCGAGCCCATCTCGTTCTGGCTGGATCGAGCGGACCGGCCGGCGGCGCGGCCGGCGTTGACCTCCTCTACTCAGACAGACTTGGCGATCGTGGGCGGCGGTTACACCGGATTGAGGACGGCCGTGCTCGCCAAAGAGCGCGACCCGTCGCGCGAGGTCGTGCTGGTCGAGGCCGACCGGATCGGCTGGGCGGCCAGCGGCCGCAACGGCGGGTTCTGCGCGACCAGCCTCTCCCACGGCGAGGACAACGGCCGCAGCCGCTTTCCGCGGGAGTACGCCGCTTTCGACCGACTCGGCGTCCAGAACTTGGCCGATATCGAGGCCACGGTCGCCGAGCACGGCATCGACTGCGATTTCCAGCGTTCCGGCGAGCTCACGGTCGCCACCGAGCCCTATCAAGTCGATGAGCTGGCCGCCGCGGCCGGACCGGGCGCGGTCCTGCTCGACCGCGCGGCGGTCCGGGCCGAACTCGACTCGCCGACCTACCTGGCCGGGCTGCACACGCCCGATCGGACGGCGTTGGTCGATCCGGCTCGGCTGGCCTGGGGCCTGGCCGGGCTGGCTGAGCGGCTGGGCGTGCGCGTCGTCGAGGGCAGTTCGGTGACCGCCGTCTCTCGGCTCGGCGGTGGGCTGGCGCTCCGACTCAGCACGGGGGCCACGCTGCGCGCGCGCCAGGCCGCATTGGGCACGAACGCCTTTCCGTCCCTGGTCAAACGCAGCCGCAACTACACCGTCCCGGTCTATGACTACGTGCTGATGACCCAGCCCCTGAGCACCGAGCAGTTAGCCAGCATCGGCTGGCGACACCGGCAGGGCGTCGGCGACAGCGGCAATCAGTTCCACTACTACCGGCTCACCGCCGACAACCGGGTGCTCTGGGGCGGCTACGACGCGATCTACCACTTCGGCCGACAGGTGAAGCCGGAGTATGACCAACGCGAGTCGACCTTTCAGCGGCTGGCCGCGCACTTCTTCCAGACCTTCCCGCAACTGGCCGGCGTCGAGTTCACCCACAAGTGGGGCGGGGCGATCGACACCTGCTCGCGCTTTTTCGCCTTCTACGGCACCGCCTACTCCGGTCGCGTCGCCTACGCCCAGGGCTACACCGGGCTCGGCGTCGGGGCGACCCGGTTCGGGGCCCAGGTCATGCTCGACCGCTTGGCCGGCCAACGCACGGAGCGGACCGAACTGCGGATGGTTCGGCGCAAGCCGATTCCGTTTCCCCCGGAGCCGTTCGCCTATCTGGGCGTGGAGCTCACCCGGCGCTCGCTCATCCGAGCCGACGAGCGGGCCGGCGCCCGCAACCTGTGGCTGCGGGCCCTCGACCGGCTCGGAATGGGTTTCGACTCCTGATCAGCCCGCGGTCGACGGCTCCGGCTGCGGGCTCGGCTGCGCGCTCGCGAGCTGGGAGTCGTCGTGGACGTAGCGCGCGCCCCGGAACACCGAGGCGGCCGCGCCGATCAGCGACATCACGATGGCCACGGTGAACACGATGACCAGACCGTGGTGGAAAGGCTGGGAGATCAACTGCGGGAAGAAGGACTTGCTGGTCAGCGTCGGCAGGTCGGCCCCCTTCAGCGATGACGCCGGGACGCCGCCGAGCAGTTGGCCGATCGGGTTGTAGCCGAGGAAGGCGGCGAACAAGCTGCCGACGGGGGGCTGGTTGCCGATGCTGCTCGCGATGCCGGCTGGGACGCCGTGGGACTGCAGGCCGTTCGTCAGCGCCTTGGGCAGCGTCTGCGAGAGGCCGATGATCATCATGGTGAAGAAGATGCCGATCGACAGCGAGGTGCCGGCGTTGAAGAACGTCCCGCGCATGCCGGCGGCCGCGCCCCGCTTGCTGGCCGGGACGCTGTTCATGATGGCCGTGGTGTTCGGCGAGGAGAAGAGCCCCGACCCCACGCCGTTGAGGATCAGCAGCCCGGCGAAAGCCCAGTAGCTGAAGTCGGTCGGCAGCAGCAGCAGGCCCAAGAAGCTCAGCGCGACCAGCACCAGTCCGCCGGTGGCGAAGCTGCGGGCGCCGAACCGGTCGGAGTAGTAGCCCGACAGCGGTCCGGCCACCAGGAAGGCCACGGTCAAGGGCAGCAGGTAGATGCCGGCCCACAGCGGCGTGTTCTCGAAGCTGTAGCCGTGCAGCGGCAGCCAGATTCCCTGCAGCCAGATGATCAACATGAACTGCAGGCCGCCGCGGCTCACCGAGGCGAGCAGGCCGGCCACGTTGCCGGCGGTGAACGCCTTGATCTTGAACAGGCCGAGGTCGAACATCGGCTCGGTCACGCGGGCCTCGACCAGGCAGAACAGGACCAACAGCGCGACTCCACCGATCAGGCCGGCCAGCACCCAAGGGTTGGTCCAGCCCATGTTGTGACCGCCGTAGGGCTGAATGCCGTAGGTGATGGCGGCCAACACCGCGGTCAGGCCGGCGGCGAAGAGGATGTTGCCCCACCAGTCGATGGGCGCCGCGGTTCGACTGCTCGTCTCGCGCAGGCTGCGGTAGGACCAGACGGTTCCCAACAGCCCGAAGGGCACGGAGATGAAGAAGACCAGCCGCCAGTCCACCGGCGCCAGCAGGCCGCCGACGATCAAGCCGATGAACGAGCCGGCAATGGCGGCGACCTGGTTGATACCCAGGGCCAGACCGCGGCGGTTGGCCGGAAAGGCGTCGGTCAGGATCGCCGACGACGACGCCATCAGCATGGCGC
>JAOPUY010000307.1 GCA_025963265.1 Frankiales bacterium
GTGACGGCGCCGTTGCGGGCCAGCGCCCGGCCCTTGACGTGCGCGCTGGTCGTGACCGTGATGGAGGACAGGGCCAAGACCGTGCCCTGGAAGGTCGAGGCGGTGCCCAGCGTGGCCGAGCTGCCGACCTGCCAGAAGATGTGGCAGGCCTGCGCTCCGTTGACCGTGAGGACGTGGCTGGCCGTCGCGGTGATCAGCGTCGAGGCCACCTGCACGATGAACACCGAGTTCGGATTGCCCTGCCCGTCAAAGGTGAGGGTTCCGCTGAGGGCCAAGGGGCCGCTTGAGGTGTACACCCCGTCGATCAGGGTGCGGCCGACCAAGTCGCCGGCGACCGCGGCGGTGCTCGCCCGACTGGCGGCGTCGTTGTAGGCGATGGTCGCGTCGGCTCGAGCCAGCGCCGCGGTCGCGTCGGCCGCGTGGCGTGCGCCGCCGATGTGTCCGGGCGGAAAGCCGGTGATGGCCGCGCCTGGGCTGAGCCCGAGATCGCCGCTCAGGGTGGTCGGCCCGGTGTTGGTCACCGTCTGGCTGCCGAGCACGGAGTAACTCGCGCTGGTGCCCAGGCCGACCGTCGCGGTCGCGGCGAAGGCTGACGTCGAGGTGGCGATGAGGGCCGCGGCGGCGACGAGCACGCCGCCGACCAGCGCCAGCGGGGCCGTGCGCCGACGGGTGAAACGCGTTGCGGGTGCGCTTGTGGGGGAATGCATGATGGCGAGCTCCTCCGCTGGCGCAGGAGCTTGCCATCACGTGCGACGTGGCTGCTCACGTCGGCGGTGGGACGGAATCCGGTGCCAGGGCAATTTGATCCGAAATCGGATACGGCCTCGGCGTGCGCACTTGATGGCGCGAGATCTGTCACCGTGTAGTCAGCTGATAACTCACAGTAGCAATACAGCGGTCATTTGGCTAGCAAAAGACGGCTAAGGCTCGTTCTGGGTCTTGTTCTGGGTCTGCCCGCCTACTCCTTGCCCTCCAACGGGCTGCTTCCGACGTGCGGGAAGAGCTCGAGGAACGCGCCTTGGGTGATCCGATGCCGGACCTCCGCTGGCTGGTCGTCGAACAGCTCGTGCAGCGTCTTCTGGGTGTGGCCGAAGGTGCCTTCCAGGTGGGGGTAGTCACTGCCCCACATGACGTTGTTGTAGCCCATTCCGGTCAGCGCCGCGACAGCCGACTCGTCGTGTTGGAAGGTCGCGTAGACCTGGTCGTAGAGAATCTCCTTCGGCAGCCGGGTGAGGTTGTCGCGGATGAAGTCGCTGTGTTGGCGGTAGGCCTCGTTGAGGCGGTCCCCGACGAACGGGACCCAGGTCGCGCCGGCCTCGGAGATGACCAGCTTGAGGTTCGGATGCCGGTCCAGGACACCCGAGGCGACCATGAACGCGGCCATCGTCATGCCGCTGTAGGAGGCCCACAGGTAGTTGACCGTGCCCGCCCCGGGGCCGCGGAAGTGGACGGCCTCGTCGCCGGAGACCCCGGTGTGGACGGCGATGACCATGCCGGCCTCCTCCATGACCGACCAGAGCGGCTCCCAGTACGGACGGTTGAAATCGGGAAACCCCTCGGGCGTGCTGCAGGGCAGGTTCACGGCTTTGAGTCCGAGGCTGGCCGTGCGGCTGACCTCGGCCACGGCGTCGTCGACGTCCAGGGGCGAGATCTGAGCGGGCATGACGTGCCGGATGTTCTGGTGCTGGATGTCGACCGCCCAGTCATTGGCGACCTTCACCGCCTCGCGGGCGAGCACCGGGTCGGTGATCATCGAGTTCCACAACCCGACCGAGGGGTAGATGAGCTCAGCCCAGATGCCCTCCTGGTCCAGGTCGGTCCGACGGGTCGTCATGTCCTCTGAGCCGGGAGCGCGCAGCGCCTCGGTCAACGTGAGGCCGTTCTTGCCCTTGATGGTCGAGATCTTGGGCAGGTCTCGGCTGAAGCTGCGCCCGTCGACGTAGATGGTCTCCGAGCCGCCATCGGCGGACTTGACCGACCGCGGCATGCGTTCGGCCAGCGCCTTGGGCAAGCCGTCGCTGTACAGGTTTGGCGGTTCCATGTTGTGCGAGTCGCCCGAGTTGCTCAAGATTTTCATCAGGTCTCCTGTGGTGGGGCCAGCGACGCTGGCGGCTTGGGGCTTCGAGGGACCCGACGACTGCGGTGCGCACTGTGGGCCACGTCTCAGCCCAATGAAAACGCCGATTTCAGTATTTGTCCAGAGCAACGGGCAACTCAGGGCGCCGGGCCGGGGCTTACTGGTTCAGCGGCGATTGCCAGCGGTGGCCACAATGGGTCATGGTCGTCGAATTCCAGGTGACGTTTGACAGCGCCAACCCGGGGGCGCAGGCCGCCTTCTGGGCGGACGCGCTGCACTACGTGTTGCAGCCGCCGCCGTCCGGATTCCCCTCCTGGGATGCGGCGTTGGATGCCTGGGGGGTGCCAGCCGAGCGGCGCAATGACCGGGCCGCCGTGATCGATCCGGCCGGCGTCGGGCCCCGGTTGTTCTTCCAGCGGGTTCCCGAGCCCCGGACGAGCAAGAATCGGGTGCATTTAGATCTGCGCGCGGCGGCCGGTCTGGCCGGTGACGCTCGCCTGGTCGCGCTCGAGGCCGAGTGCTCGCGTCTGGTGGAGCTGGGCGCGAGTCGAGTACAGCGGTTCGAACCCGA
>JAOPUY010000309.1 GCA_025963265.1 Frankiales bacterium
GGCCTCCCCAGCACTACCGGGGAGGCCAATTCTGATTGATGACGACGACGGGGAGTTGGGAGGAGGCCGCGAGGAACGAGCGGCCGACGGTTCCCACCGCCACCGCCGGGCACGCACCGCCACCGACGGTACGCACCGCCACGGGCTCCGCCGAAGTCAGTTGATGGGCGAGATCATGCCGCCGTTGACGTACACGGTCTGGGCGGTTACCCAGCGGGCGTCGGGTGCGGCGAGGAACCGCACGACGGGGACCACGTCGACCGGGTCCCCGAGTTCGCCGCTGATGGTCTGCCCGGCGAGCCAGGCCAGGGTTTGATCGTTCTCGGCGCCGTAGAGGAAGCTGGTCTTCTGCGGTCCGGGGGCGATGCAGTTGACCGTGACGCCGCGCGGGCCGATCTCCTTGGCGAATGCCTTCGTGAAGTGTTCGACGGGAGCCTTGCTGCCCGCGTAGGCGGAGTAAGTCGCCGCGGTGACGGCGACTTGCGTTGTCACGATGTTGATGATGCGGCCGTTGTCGGCCATCTTGGTGAAGGCTTCAGCCATGAGGAAATAAGGGATCTTGGCGTTGATCGCGAACGATGCGTCGTACTCCTGTTCGGTGGTCTCGGCGACCGGTTTGCGCACGATCACGCCGGCCGTGTTGACCAGGATGTCCCAGTGCCCGAAACGTTCTACCGTGGCGTCGACGAGTCGCGTGATTTCGGCGATTTCGGTGAGGTCGCCCTGATGGGCCATGGCTTCGACCCCGAGGCCCTTCACTTCGTTGACGACGTCGTTGGCCTCGCTCTCGCGTTTGCGGCTGTTGTAATGCACGACCACGTTCGCGCCGTCGCCGGCGAGGGCGTGCGAGAAGAGCTTGCCGATATTGGCCGAGCCTCCCGTGACGATTGCTACCTTGCCGGTCTGGATACCAGTCATGTGGCAATTCCCTTCGATGGACGTTCGTTGATTGCGCGCCATCTTGGCCATACCGGGCGTGCGCCTTGCTCCAGACGGGGACGGCGCCGACCCGGCGGCCCGATTCGCGCTCCGATTCGCGCTTAGGCCCTCGATGGCACTGCTGGCGACCCGGATCGCGCAACGCTAGCGCGGCCCGACTCCGGCGGGGTCATTCGACGGGGATGAGCTAACTGGGCACCGGTCTGCTTCATCCGGGCCGGACGATGACGGGGCCGTTTGGCGAGTCGGATAGTTGCCCGGTGAACGCAAACCTGGCGGTGCGTGCGGCGGACGGAAGGACGAACCCATGAGCGCAGAGATGCTCGCGAGCTGGCGGGACGGGCCGGCCAGAAAGTCGATCGTCGAGTACGTCGAACGCACGGTGGGGCTGGCCGGCTCGCCCGCGGTCCCGGTCGAGGAGCGGGTGGCGGTGTTCGACAACGACGGCACCCTGTGGTCTGAGAAGCCGATGCCCATCCAGCTGGACTTCATCCTGCGCCGTCTCGCGGAGATGGCGCAGGCGCAGCCGGAGTTGCGCGAGCGCCAGCCGTGGAAGGCCGCCTACGAGCGCGACTACAGCTGGTTGGGCGCCCTGATGGCCGAGCACTACGCCGGCGATGACACCAACGTGAAGACGTTGGGCGCCGGCATCCTGGCCGCCTACGCCGGCATCAGCGTCGAAGACTTCGAAGACCAGTCCGGTGCCTTCTTACGCAGCGCGCAGCACCCGACGCTCAAGCGGGGGTACCTGGAATGCGCCTACGCGCCGATGGTCGAACTGCTTGGCTACCTCGAGGCGAACGGGTTCGCCAACTACATCGTCTCCGGTGGTGGCCGGGACTTCATGCGACCGGTCAGCCAGGACATGTACGGCATCCCGCGGGAGCGGGTCATCGGGAGCAGCAGCACCTTCGCCTACAGCAGCGACGGGCCGGGCGGCACCATCACCCACCTGCCCCAGGCCGACTATCTCGACGACGGGCCGCAGAAGCCGGTGCGGATCTGGAACCGCACCGGCCGGCGCCCGCTGATCGCGGCCGGCAACTCCAATGGCGACGTCCCGATGCTGCATTTCGCGCAGCGCGCCGATAAGTCGACGCTGCGCCTGCTGGTTCTGCATGACGACGCCGAGCGCGAGTTCGATTACACGAGCGGCGCTGACCAAGCACTCGCCCAGGCTGAAACGGAGGGCTGGACCGTCGTCAGCATGAACCACGATTGGGCGCGCGTCTTTCCGACCTAGCGGGCCTCGGCTGCGGGCGTGCGACGCGCCTTGACGACGACGTCGGCGATGGTGAGCTGGGTCGGGCCGTGGTTCACCGGACGGGTACGGGCCTCGGCCACCGTGACGTCCCACTGCTCCGGATCCAGTGCGCGGACGACGGCGTCCGGGCCGATGGAGGCCGCCGGCGGAGGGCGGTCGGCTGCGTGGCGGTCGGCCCCTGGCCGGTCGTCGTGGCCCACCACGAGCAGTGTGCCGCCGGGAGCGACGGCATCGGCCAGGCGGGCGACGAAGTCGCCGAACGGCAGGTCCGGGTGGACGTACTGGCTGACCACCAAGTCGTATTGCTGCCGCGGATGCCAGACGGTCAAGTCAGCCACGAGCCAGGAGATCCGGCCGGTCGCCTCAGACTGGCCGGGTGCGGCGAGCGTGCGGGCCAGCCGCACGGCGGTCGGCGAGACGTCGACCGCCGTGACGTCCCAGCCGTGCCGGGCGAGCCAGACGGCGTCGGCGCCGGTGCCGCAGCCGGCCTCGAGCGCGGTGCCCGGAGCCAATCCGGCCACCTCGGCCATCAGCTGAGCGCTTGGCTGACTGGCCGGCCCGCCGGCCGCGTCCTGGTAGTGGCGCTCCCACCACTGCGCATCGAAGTCGTGGTGTGAGTGTGAGGCCATGGCTTCCAACCTAACAACGCCGCGCTAGCCGCACTCGATCGTCAGGCCCGCTGACGGCGCCGGCGACGTCCGGTCGCCGCGACGGCAAACCCGGTGACCAGGAACGTCAATCCGAGTTCGATGAGAGTGGCGGCCGGCACTCCGGTGCTGGCCAATGCCGCCGGGTCCGCTGCAGTCACAGCCGTGGTCGCCGCTGCGTCCGGCGTGACGAGCGCGGCCGGTACGGCCAACATGGGCGCCTCGACCGCCAAGGGCAGCCGGATCAGCCGGGCGTCACCGTCCGGGTTGACCCCGGAGGCGACGATGTTGTGCGATCCCGCGGCCAGCGTGGCCGGCAGCTTGATCGATGTCGTGAAGCCACCGTTAGCGTCCGTCGTGATCGTGGCGAGCAGCACCGGACTCGAGTAGGCGATCAGCTTCACCGTGGAGAAATCGGCGAATCCGGCGCCGGTCACGGTCAAGGTCTGACCCGCGACGACGTGCGACAGGGTGCCCGGCGTCGCGGTCAGCGAGGTCGGCGCGGACGTCGGCGCTGAGGTGGGGACCGAGGGCGTGCTGGCGCGGACCGCGGCCGAAGCGGGCGTTGGGTCCGACTCCCCGGCGAGGCTGTGAGCGCGAACTGTGTAGGTGTAGCTCGTGCCGGCGACGGCGCCGATGACGCAACTGGTCGCCGAGGCTGAGTCGGTCGTGCAGGTCGCGGGACCAGGATTGGCGTAGACCGTGTAGCCGCTGACCCCAGGGGTGCTGGACGGGGTCCAGCTCACTGTGACCGAGGCGGTGCCGACGACCGTGGTGGGAGCGCCGAGCAGGACCGGAATGGCCGATGGCGTAACGGAATTCGTCGCCGAAGATTCCACCGAGGGCGCCGCGCTGTTCGTCGCGTGCACGGTGAAGGTGTAGGTCGTGCCATTGGTGAGCCCGGTGATGCTGCACGGGCTGCCGGCGCACGTCTTGGTCAGTCCGGACGGCGTCGAGGTCACGGTGTAGCCGGTGATGGCTGACCCGCCGTTCCAGGCCGGCGCCGCGAATGACACGGTCGCCTGGCCGTAACCGGCCGCGGCGCGGGCCGCGGTGGGCGCGCCCGGCGATCCGACCGGAGTCACGGACGGGGAGGCGGAGGACTCCGTCGAGTCCCCGATGGCGTTGGTGGCGTGCAGGGTGAAGGTGTAGGCGGTGCCGTTGGTCAGCCCGCTGATGGTGCACGGGCTGCCCGGGCAGGCCTTGGTGACGGAACCGGGCGTCGAGGTCAGGGTGTAACCGGTGATGGGGGAGCCGCCGTCGGAGCCCGGCGTGGTGAAGGCGACCGTCGCCTGGGTGTCGCCGGCGGTGGCGCTGGTCAGGATCGGGGCGTCGGGCGCGGTCAGTCCGTGCAAGACCAGCGAGACCGATCCGTCCGCGCCTGGTTGGCCGCTATCGCCGTCCGAGGAACCGCCCGTGCCCGACTTGATGGCCGAAGTGAGACCGGTTCCCACGTAGGAGGAGCCACCGCCGCCGCCGCTGGCGCTGGAGTAGTCGACCCACGCCCCGCCGCCGCCGCCGGCCCAACCGCCGCCGCCCGCGCCGCCGCCGGCGCCGAT
>JAOPUY010000343.1 GCA_025963265.1 Frankiales bacterium
CGACGGAATTGGCGGCTGAACTGCACCGGCGTTTTGGCGGCGCCGTGGAGATCACGATCGCGAGTTTCAAGTACCCCCTGGAACCCGGGGCCCAACGTCGGGAACCCCCCGGCGGCGTCGTGAGCACCGCCGAACTGCCCGGAGTCACGCTGAGCGTCGAGCTGGAGAACGACGTCGCGCCGAGCGGCGGACTCTTCCGCGGCCTGGCGTGGGCGAGGAACTCCGGCCCAACCACCGTCCAGCTCCATACCGCCAGGGAAATCGGAGGCTACATCCTCGACGAGGCCGGCCGCGCGCTCGCCGGATACTTCGGGTTCACGTTCGCCGCCGGCCGCACCCTCGTCATCCAACCCGGGCAGCGCAAGTCGGTCCCGTTCTTCGTCGGCATGGACTCCTATGACCCGCGCATCGGGACGGTCCTGCCACCGGGTGACTTCGAACTCGTCGTGGTCCTGCCCCTAGGCGGTCGGCCCCGCGAACAGCTCGTCAGCCGTCCGACGAGGGTCACCGTCACGCCCGCAGCGACCTGATGACCGCCGGCTGTGGCCGCTCGGTCTGCGGACCCCGTCGCGAATCCTAGAGATTTCGTCCTGACTCTGCGTAAATGAATTTACCGGTGCCCGCGTCGATGAAATCGGCTGTCGAGCAAGGTACGGGGGTGGGTCCCGGCTGGCCCGGGATCACGCCCGCCGGCACACACTTCTCTCCATCGAAACGCAGCACGTAGACCAGACGCCCGTCCATCGCAGGCTTGATGGAACCGTCAGGTTCGGCGGTGCCGGAGTTAAGGTCGGTGACTCGGGCGAGCACGATGGTCGCGGACACCTCGCTGGCGCACAAGGAGCTACCGCACAAGGAGCGGTAGGCATCTTGCGGTGTGACCCGCGCTCTATCGATAGGCTGAGGCGGTCTCAAGGTGATGCCAGACTGATATTTGACCTCGGCGCTAAGGCGTCCGTCATCCTTAAGCGGTGGTCGCTGGGAGGCGCTGGAGGTTGCCGGCGATCGCGGGTCTTCCTTGGCCGGGCCAGTGCTAGCGCAGCCGACGCAGGCGAGGCAAGCGACGATTGCCACTGAAAGTGCAGGCACTGCCTTCATCTTGGCTCCTCCGCCGGGCCTCGGACCCACTCCGGTGCCACGGCAATAGGACGATGCAAAGCTAGCTAAGGATTGCACGTTCGCTCAGACGGGGGAGTTGACGCGTGTCGGCCCGAAGGCTCGGCTTGTCGGGGGCAGCCTCGCTTCAGGTCCGAGAATTCGCTGGTCTTGGAAGTGCTACTGAGATGCCGCGAGTGCGTCAGCGCTGGCGTTGATCGGCCGCGTCCGTGGATTTGAGAGCGATGTCGGCGAAGACTGGCGGCCCCCAGACAACGACCAGCAGCCCTATCCCGCCGATCTGACGAGGCCACCGTGATGCGGCTTCATCCCAGAAGATCCCGACTAGCTCGACGACGGTACGTATATTCGCCGGCTGGGGCTTCAAGCCTCCTCCTCGGCTGAGATGATCTTCAGCACCACGGTGTCGACTGAGAAACGGATTGGACTGTCGATGGTTGCTTCATTTGCTTCAGATGGTGACCGACTCATGCCGTCGGCGGTGGCGCGAAGTCCGTGGTCGGACGAGATGATCACCGGCCACCACGTCGCGGGACTAGTGGCCTGGGGTGTGGAGCGTGACGTCGCCGAACCCGAACTGCAGGTGTCGCGACTGACGGTAGACATGTTCCGGCCGGTCCCGATGCGTCCGTTGACCGTCCGGACGCACCCCATTCGCGAGGGCAGGCGGCTCACGGTCATGGGGATCAGCATTCTCGACGACACGGTAGAGGTGACAAGGGCGACCGCGCTGCTGTTACGCCGCTCCGAGCAGCCCGACGGCGACCCCTGGACGCCGCCGGATTGGGATGTGCCCACCCCGGAGAGCGTCACCGAGACGAGTCCGGACAGCGGCCTGTCCTGGGAGATCCGGACGATCACCGATGCCAACGGCGGGCAAGGGAAGGTGTGGCTTCGCGAGCGCGCTCCCTTTGTCGAGGGCCAGGAGTTGAGCCCGTTGATTCGGGCGGCGATGATGGCCGACTACGCGCATCCGATCAGCAACGCCGGGCGGCACGGGCTGTCGTTCATCAATGCAGATCTCACGGTGTATCTGGCTCGCTATCCGGCTGGCGAGTGGATTGGCGTGGAGTCGGCCGGGCACATAGGCGGAGGCGGCATCGGCGTCGGTTCGGCCTGGATGCACGATTCCGCTGGCCGATTCGCGCACGCGGTCGTGGCCGCGACGCCGGACGGGCGACTGCAGCAGCGGTTCGGCTAGGCGGCGATTGAGCGCAGCGGGGTCCTCGTGATCGACACGTCCCCTCGTCGAGGTGATCGGCAGACAGCTAGTCGTCAAGCGGGTAGAAGGCTCGACGATCGACGCCGCTCGGGAAGTCTTCCGGCGACGACCTGCCTGAGGCAGACTAGCGCCGCGACTCGGCTGCGCCCACGATGCAGCCGACCCACCAGGCGGTATGAGCGGATGGTTTCATGCCACCGACAAAACGCGGAGGAGCCACGCAGCTAGGCCTTCCCACAATGGCCGCCGTGTGATCTAGCATCCCCGGCCTCTGCGCCTTTGGGTCGCGAACGGCCCAAACCACCGACCCGACGTAGAAGATCGGGCGACTAGGGACCATCCGAGTTAGACGTTGACGGCGGTGTAGGTCGCGAGGCCGCAGCTCGTGGGCGCGAGGAGCCGGTGTTGGGCGATGGCGAGGTTGCCGAAGCCGAGTAGGCACGGCGCGACGATGAGGCTGCGGGTCTGCCCGGTGACTTCGTCCAAGGCCGCGATGTGTCCGGGGTGGCCGGTGTCAATGCCGTCGAGGATCCAGACGAGGCCGTTGGCGATGATCGGCGTGGTGACCTCGCCGGTCGCGCCGTCCGCGGTTTGCGGGAGGGGGTGGGTCCAATAGACGTGGCCGGTGGTCAAGTTGACCGCGGACAGGACGGAGGGCTCGTTGAGGTCGGCGTAGGTGAAGATGCCGACGGGCCCGTCGAAGGCGATCGGGGAGTCGCTGCGAGGCAGCGTCCGGACGAGCTTGCCGGTGGACGGGTTCAATACCAGCGTGGTCGAGTGGGTTTGGCCGTAGATGCTGTGGACGTAGAGCAAACCGTTGTGGAGGGCGGGGGTGGCCGAGCCCGCTCCGGGGCCGAAGCCGGATGGCTTGGTGTAGCTCCACTGCAGCGCGCCGGTGCTGGCAGAGTAGGCGGCGATCGAGTTCATGCTGTTGAAGTAGATGTGTCCGCCGGCGATGAAGGCCGTCCCGTCGGTGGAGGCGTTGGCGACGAGCTTGATGGTGAACTTGTGCTTGCCCGTCGCAGCGTCATCGGCCCACGTAGAAGACATGATCAGGCCGGAGCCCACGCTGAGAGGGGTGCCGAGCTCATCGCCGCCGTCGTATGAGCTCCATTTGAGCGCTCCGGTTGCGATGTCGATGGCGTCGACATCGACCTCGCCGTTGGCGAGTTTGTCGTGTGAGACATAGACCAAACCGCCGGACACGGTAGCCGTCTTCGCGAAGTGGTAGGAGCGTCGCCACTGCAACGCGCCGGTCGCTGTGTTGTAGGAGCTTACGTAGGTCTGCTGGTACTGGGTCTCCCTCACGACGGTGTGCGAGCCGACGACCATGATCGTGCCGGGGTCGCTGCCCGCCGACTGCGGCCCGACCGGTGGCTCGGCCCGCCAGGCGGCTTTCAGTTGGCTGGTGAGGGTTTCGGCGAGCTGCGCGTTCTGGTTGTCGGCGTCGACGCCTTCGCCGATGACGGTGGTGCCGCCGGAGGGGTAGGCCGCGTGGCCTGGAGTGATGACAGGCACGGCCGCGGCGGCGTTAACGTTGGTGCCCGTGATTGCGGCGGCCACGAGAGCAGCCCCGATGAGCACAGCGGTCTTGACTCGCATGATTCCCCCGAAGTTCCGCGAATTTGCGTCAGTCTCACGTTCAGCTTTGCTCCTGTCAAGGCAGGAGCTCTCGCGAAGTTGTTCGCTGAGTGGTGGCCTCGGAGTCACGCCCCTTCAGAGCTAGGTCTCGCCCGTCGCCGGTCATGCGGTCGTGCGGTCCGTCGTCAAGCTGTTCGAGGGGGCGAAGCAAAACCATCGGCGAGCAACATGCCTTGGGTGTGTCGAGCCTCGTGGAGCCCTAATGGTCAGCGAACGCCGACTGGCTTGCCACTGTGTTTTCCTCGGCGGTGGACACGTCCACGAGGTTGTCAAGCGCTCTAGTTCTTAAGGCTCTTGAACCTGAGGACGACGATGTAAAGAGCGATGAGGCCGACGACAAGGCCTGCCACCGCCCAGAGGACGAGCCATCGGCCTTGGTCTGGCGGGTACGAGCACGCGCTGGGAGGAGCCCCAGGGGGACAAGAGTGTTCTCCGCCGCGTGGAGCTGTCACCACGTTGGCAAATCCCAGCCCGACGAGCACGCCGACAACTGGAATTAGAGACAGGGCGCACCAGCGGAATAATGGTCGTTGAACCCGGCGCCCCTCGCTCATGTCGGGAGGCTACCAGCGCACCTCAGCGCCGCTCTGACCAGTTCTTTGTGTCGGCGCTCGGATTGCGAGGCAGGAAATCCGCCTACCTCTTGGTGATTGACTCCAGATATTGCTTCGCCAGAGCGGCCGGCGCGGCGGCCAACCAGCCATCGATCAGCGCCTCGCGCAGCGCCTTCTTGGACACCTTCGCCAACTGTATGAGTACGGCTGGATAGCTGTTGAAATGCTCGATCGTGAAGAAGCTGCCTGGATTGGCGGCGAGGACGGCTTCCTTCTCGCTTAGG
>JAOPUY010000346.1 GCA_025963265.1 Frankiales bacterium
GTTGTTCGGCGGCCTCTTGATGCTCGCATCGGTGATCGGCTTGTACGTCACCGCGGGCACGAGCAGCTTCGCCTTCAGCGACCTCATCGGCAAGGTGCCCGACAGCCCGAGCCAGAAGTTGCTGTTCCTCGGTTTCTTCATCGCCTTCGCGATCAAGGCGCCGCTGGTGCCCTTCCACACCTGGCTGCCCGACGCCGGCGCCGAGGCCCCGGCCGGCGGCGCCGCCCTGCTGGTCGGCGTGCTCGACAAGGTCGGCACCTTCGGCTTCCTGCGCTACTGCCTGCCGTTGTTCCCGCAGGCCTCGCGTTACTTCGCCACCCCGATCCTGATCCTGTCGGTGATCGGGATCCTCTACGCCGCGTTCCTGGCCATGGGGCAGCGCGACCTCAAGCGACTGGTCTCCTACACCTCGATCGCCCACTTCGGTTTTATCGGGATCGGCATCTTCGCCTTCACCACCCAGGGCGGCACCGGCGCGGTGCTCTACATGGTCAACCACGGCCTGTCCACGGGGCTGCTGTTCATCGTCGTCGGGTTCCTGGTCTCGCGAGGCAAGAGCCGCCTGATCACCGACTACGGAGGCACGGCCAAAGTGACGCCGAGGTTGGCCGGGGTCTTCCTGATCGCGGGTCTGGCGGCGCTGGCGCTGCCGGGGCTGAGCACCTTCATCTCCGAGTTCCTGACGCTGGTCGGCACCTTCACCCGGCATAAGGCGATCGCCATCGTCGCGACGAGCGGCATCATCCTGGCCGCGCTCTACGTGCTGCTGGTCTACCAACGGACCATGCAGGGCCCGGTGAAGGAGAAGGTCGCCGGATTCAAGGACCTCAACGCCCGGGAGATCCTCGCGGTCGCGCCCTTGATCGCGCTGATCTTCGTCCTCGGCGTCTACCCGAAGCCGGTGATCGACATCATCAACCCGGCCGTCAAGGCGACGCTGCAGGACGTCGGCAAGTCCGATCCCGTTCCGGCGATCCCTCAGACCGCAGCCCAGCCCGGAGGACACAAGTGAGCTCGCTGACCGTACTCGCGGCTGTACCCGGCGAAACGGCCTTCCATCAGCCGACGATCAGCTACGCGTCGATGGCGCCGATCCTGATCGTGCTGGGGGTCGCCCTCGTGGGTGTCTTGGTCGAGGCCGCGCTGCCGCGGGCGCAGCGGTTCAACGTCCAACTGGGTCTGACGTTGGCCGGGCTGGCCGCCGCGTTCATCGACCTGATCACGATTCGCGGGCATTCCACGGTGACCATCGGCGGCGCGTTGTCGATCGATAGCACCACGTTGTTCATCCAGGGCACCATTCTGGTGCTGGCCGCGATGTCGGTGCTGCTGACGGCCGAGCGCGGCCTGGAGACGGGCGGCGCGATCGTGGCCCAGGCGGCCGTGGTCATCGGCTCGCCGGCGGATCGACGGCTGGCCACCAGCGAGCGCGTGCAAACCGAGGTCTTTCCGCTGCTGATGTTCGCCGTGGGCGGCATGATGGTCTTCCCCGCGGCCAACAACCTGCTGCTGATGTTCGTCGCCCTGGAAGTGTTCTCGCTGCCGCTATACCTGTTGGCCGGCCTGGCCCGGCGCCGTCGGCTGCTCAGCCAGGAAGCCGCGATCAAGTACTTCCTGCTCGGCGCCTTCGCCTCGGCCTACTTCCTCTACGGCCTGGCCCTGCTCTACGGCTACGCGAACTCGGTCGACCTGCCCCAGATCCTGGTCGCGCAGAGCACCTCGACCAATTCCGACACCCTGCTCTACCTCGGCTTCGGCATGCTGCTGGTCGGCTTGCTCTTCAAGGCGGGCATCGCGCCTTTCCACTCCTGGACGCCCGACGTCTATCAGGGCTCGCCCACTCCGATCACCGCGTTCATGGCCTCCTGCACCAAGATCGCCGCGTTCGGCGCGATCGCCCGGGTGCTCTACGTCGGGTTCTTCGCCAGCTCCTGGAACTGGCGGCCGATCATCTGGGCGGTAGCCATCGCCTCGATCGTGGTCGGCGCCGTGTTCGGCCTCACCCAGACCGACGTCAAGCGGATCCTGGCCTACTCCTCGATCGCGCACGCCGGCTTCATCCTCATCGGGCTGATCTCGATCGACAAGGCGGGCCTGTCGGCCGTCCTGTTCTACATGGCCGCCTACGGGCTGACCACGGTCGCCGCGTTCGGCCTGGTCTCACTGGTGCGCGACTCGAACGGCGAGGCGACTCACCTGTCGCAGTGGTCGGGGCTGGCCAAGCGCTCGCCGCTGTTCGCGGCCACCTTCGCGTTCCTGCTGCTGGCCTTCGCCGGCATCCCGCTGACCAGCGGCTTCATCGGGAAGTTCGTGGTCTTCCGGGCCGCGTACCACACCGCGGCGCCGCTGGTCGTGATCGCGCTGATCGGCTCGGCCGTGGCCGCGTTCTTCTACCTGCGCATCGTCGTGATGATGTTCTTCGCCGAGGCGGCCGAGGACGGTCCGACCGTCACCATCCCGTCCGCGCTGTCGACGATCGCCATCACCGTCGGCGTCGCGGGCACCCTCTTCCTGGGAGTCTTCCCGCAGCCGTTGCTCGACCTGGCGAACAACGCGGCTAAGCTTCGCGGGTGACCGCATCCTCCCCCCTGGTCGCCGTCGGCATCGAGTTTGCCGACGATGAGCTGGAGGCCTCCGTGCGCGCCGGGCTGGACGCCGTAGAAGTCGAGTTGCTCGCCTCGGTGCACTCGGAGGACGACTTCGTGTCCGAGGTCGCCAAGCACCTGGTGGACGCCGGCGGCAAGCGGTTCCGCCCGTTGCTCACGCTGCTCGCGGCCCAATTCGGCGAGCCGGACCGGCCGGAGGTCATCTCCTCAGCGGTGGTCTGCGAGCTGACGCACCTGGCCACGCTGTATCACGACGACGTGATGGATGAGGCTGCGGTGCGCCGAGGCGCGGAGTCGGCCAACATCCGTTGGGGCAACTCAGTGGCCATTCTGACCGGTGATTTCCTGTTCGCGCGGGCCTCCGACATCCTGGCTGATCTCGGGCCGGAGGCGGTCCGCACCCAAGCGCGCTGCTTCGAGCGGCTGGTGACTGGCCAGATCCGGGAGACGGTGGGCCCGAAGCCGGGAGTGGACCACATCCAGCACTACCTGGCGGTGCTGTCGGAGAAGACCGGGTCGCTGATCGCCACCTCCGCCGAGTTCGGCGCTCGTTTCGCCGGCCTGGAGGACCACCTGGTCGCCGCGCTTAGCTCCTACGGCGAGCAGATCGGCATCGCCTTCCAGATCTCCGACGACATCATCGACATCGTCTCCGAGACCGGCGAGTCGGGTAAAACCCCCGGAACCGATCTGCGGGAGGGCGTTCAGACGCTGCCGGCGCTCTACGCCTTGCAGGACGCCAGTCCGGCCGGCGCTCGGCTGCGCGAGCTGGTGAGCCGACCGTTGACCGATGACGCCGAACACGCCGAGGCCCTGGATTTGCTGCGGTCCTCGCCCGCCTTGGAACTGGCCCGGGAGACGACCCGGTCCTACGCCGAGGCGGCCCGGGCCTGCCTGGGCGACCTGCCTGCGGCGCCGGCCCGCGACGCGCTGGAGGCGTTGGCTGATCTCGTGGTCTCGCGGACCGGCTGAGAATCTGCTGTCGGCCGCGCTGCTGCTCAGCGACCGCCCACGAAGTTACGGTACCGTAGGTTACGTGCTAACCTACGGTACCGTAGGTTAGTGAGCCGTTGGGAGAGTTGACTATGTCGATTGCTGCAAGCCGGATTCCGACCGGCTACGAGGGTTCGCAGCTGCGGTTGCTGAACGAGCTCGAGCCGGTCGTCGAGGAGAACCTCGTCCGCCACCTCAACGTGGCCAAGGCCTGGATGCCCCACGACTACGTGCCGTGGAGCCGAGGACGCGACTTCGCGTTTCTGGGCGGCGAAGACTGGCAGCCCGAGGATTCGCCGTTGGACGCGGTGGCTCAGACGGCAATGGTGGTCAACCTGCTGACCGAAGACAACCTGCCCTCCTATCACCGCGAGATCGCCACCCGGTTCTCGCGCGATGGCGCGTGGGGGACCTGGGTCGGCCAGTGGACGGCCGAGGAAGGCCGTCACGGCGTTGCCCTGCGCGACTACCTGGTGGTCACCCGCGGCGTGGACCCGGTCCGCCTCGAGGAACTGCGGATGATGCACATGACCGCCGGTTACGACTCGGGCGACAAGACGGCGCTGCAGGCCGTGGCCTACGTGTCCTTCCAGGAGTTGGCCACGCGGGTGTCCCACCGCAACACCGGCAAGGCCTCGGGCTGCCCGCTGGCCGAGCAGTTGCTGCAGCGGGTGGCCCTCGATGAGAACCTGCATATGGTCTTCTACCGCAACATCATGGCGGCCGCGCTGGACATCGATCCGGATCTGGCGATGGCCGCTATCCGCGACGAGGTCGTCAACTTCCAGATGCCCGGGATGGGCATGCCGGACTACACCCGGAACTCGGTCATCATCGCCAAGGCCGGCATCTACGACCTGCGCCTGCACCACGACTCGGTCATCCAGCCGGTGCTGAAGTTCTGGCGCATCTTCGAGCGCACCGACTTCGGGCCGGCGGGCGAGCAGGCGCGGGAGGACCTTGCCCGCTTCCTCGTCGGGCTCGACGCGCAAGCCTGCCGCTTCGTCGAGCAGCGGGACCGGCTCCGCGCTCGCCAGGTCGCACGGGCGTCCTAACCAAGCACGGACACTCTATGTAGACATTTTGATTACAGAGAGTCCTCAAGCGCGTAAAAATTGTGTAGGATTCAGCGGTGACTTCCGTTCGCCGCCGCTTGTTCGCCGTCTGCCTCGGCATCGGGCTAGGCGCGGCCGCCTTGATCGGCGCCGGATCGGCCGAGGCCGCCCCGGCGCCGAGTCATTCCTGTGGTCACAACAACAGCAACAGCGACGCCGCGCACCCGCATCGGTCGACCCGCGGCCCGGGTGGTCACGGCCGAAAGCATCCGGTCGCCAAGCATCAGCGGGGCGCTGACAAGGCAACCGATCAGCCGGCTGGCTCGGCGAAGTCCGGACGCCCAGCCCCCAGCACGAACCCGGTGGCCAGCGCCCCGGCGACCCCGAGCGTCCGGGTGAGCTCGCCGGCGAGCACGGCGCCGCTGAAGGTCGCGGCTGACCCGATGCCCACGGCGAACCTCGTTCCGGCCTCGGCTCAGACGCTGCTCGCCCGGGTCAGCGGGGGTCCAGCGCCGAGCGCGGCGACCTCAGCGCCGGCCGCTGGCGCACTCGCCGCGCCCGCAGCGGTTACCGCGACCAGCGCGGCGCCGGCTTCAGCGGCGCCCAGCGCAACCGCTGGCTCTGCTTCGCCGGCTGGCACGTCCCACTCGGCCCGGCCCGCTCGGCCGTCCGCGTCCAAGCCGCCGGTGGCCATCGCGGGTCTGCCGATCCGCATCGCCTTGCTCAGCGGCGGGGTGTCCGGTGCGATCGGCGTCTACCTGGCCGGGCTCATCCTGCTGCTCGGCGCCGGCTCAGTGTTCGGCCTCACCCGCCGCCGCTAGGCGGCTTGCGGCCGGCGGTTGACCCGCTAGGCGAGATGACCCCCGCTCGGCTAGCCCCCGCTTAGGCGATGATCCCCGCTAGGCGATGACCCAGGTGTCTTTGCCGTGGATCAGGCTGTTCAGGGCCTCCTCGGTCGACTGGCCGGCCGGGGCCTGCGCCGCGGCGACGTCGAGCTGGTGCCGCAGTTGCTCGTCGTAGCTCGGCGCGGCGACGTCGCGAAAGACCCCCATCGGCGACAGCCGGCTGTCGGCTTGAGACAGCCGCGAGATCGCGAAGGCGTAGGACGGGTCGGCGGCGTGCGCGTCATGCACCACGACTCGGGAGTCGCCGGCGGCCACGCCCTCTTCGACCGACAACGCCCCGGTCCGGGGGTCGCGGACGACCGCCTTGTCGTTGTCCTTACCGAAGCGGATCTCCTGCCCGTGGTTAAGCGGCAGGATCCAGTCACCGCGGGTGTCGGCCTCCTTGAGCAGGTCGAACGCGCCGTCGTTGAAGATGTTGCAGTTCTGGTAGATCTCGACCAGCGACGTGCCCGGGTGCTCAGTGGCCGCCCGCAACACCTCGGTCAGGTGCTTGCGATCGGAGTCCAGGGTGCGGGCCACGAAGGTCGCCTCGGCGCCCAGCGCCAGCGAGACCGGGTTGAACGGGTTGTCCAGAGATCCCATCGGGGTCGACTTGGTGATCTTGCCGACCTCGGAGGTGGGGGAGTACTGGCCCTTGGTCAGCCCGTAGATCCGGTTGTTGAACAGCAGGATCGTCAGGTTGACGTTGCGGCGCAGGGCGTGGATAAGGTGGTTCCCGCCGATGGACAAGGCGTCCCCGTCACCGGTCACGACAAACACCTTGAGGTCGGGGCGGCTCGTCGACAGTCCGGTCGCGATGGCCGGCGCCCGGCCGTGGATCGAGTGCATGCCGTAGGTGTTCATGTAGTACGGGAAGCGCGAGGAGCAGCCGATCCCCGAGATGAAGACGATGTCCTCCCGCGGGATGCCGAGCTCGGGCATGAACCCCTGCACCGCGGCCAGGATCGCGTAGTCGCCGCAGCCCGGGCACCAGCGCACCTCCTGGTCGGTCTTGAAGTCTTTGGCCTTGAGGGTGAGTGCGGTCATGAGCTGAGGACTCCTTGCAGCATTTCGGCTAGGTCGGCGGCGCGGAAGGGCATCCCGCGGACCTGGGTGAGCGAGATGACGTCGACCAGAAAGCGACCCTGGATCAGCAGGGCCAGCTGGCCGAGGTTCATCTCGGGGATGACGACCTTCTCATAGCTGGCCAGCACCTCGGCCAGGTTGGCCGGGAACGGGTTCAGGTGCCGCAGGTGAGCCTGCGCGATGGAGTAGCCCGCGCGGCGAGCTCGCCGGACCGCCGCCCCGATCGGGCCGTAGGTGGAACCCCAACCGAGGACCAGGACCTTCGCGTCATCCGTCGCGTCATCGACGACCAAGTCGGGGACGACGATGCCGTCGACCTTGGCCTGCCGGGTCCGGGTCATGAAGTCGTGGTTGTCCGGGTCATAGGAGATGTTGCCGGTCTGGTCGGCCTTCTCGATGCCGCCAATGCGGTGCTGCAGGCCGGGGGTGCCGGGCACGGCCCAGGGCCGGGCCAGCGTCGCCGGGTCGCGTAGGTAGGGCAGGAACTCATCCAGCTCGCCGCCTTCGGTGCTGGCCGCGTTGGGACCGGAGGCGAACTCGACCGAGAGATCGGGCAGGTCCGCGACGTCGGGTAACCGCCAGGGCTCGGAGCCGTTGGCGATATAGCCGTCGGAAAGCAGGAAGACCGGCGTCCGGTACACGGTCGCGATCCGGACGGCTTCGATCGCGGCGTCGAAGCAGTCCGACGGCGACTGCGGCGCGATGATCGGCACGGGGGACTCGCCGTTGCGGCCGAACATGGCCTGCAGCAGGTCCGATTGCTCGGTCTTGGTCGGCAGACCCGTCGAGGGTCCGCCCCGTTGCACGTCGATCACGACGAGCGGCAGCTCCAGTGAGACGGCGAGGCCGATGGTCTCCGACTTCAAGGCGATGCCGGGACCCGACGTGGTGGTGACACCCAGGTGTCCGGCGAAGCTCGCCCCCAGCGCCGCGCCCACCCCGGCGATCTCGTCCTCGGCCTGGAAGGTGGTCACCCCGAAGCGCTTCTGCTTGCTCAGCTCGTGCAGCACGTCGGAGGCCGGGGTGATCGGGTACGACCCCAGGAACAGCGGCAGCCCCGCCTTGCGGGCCGCGGCGACCAGCCCGTACGCGAGGGCCAGGTTGCCCGAGATCTGC
>JAOPUY010000402.1 GCA_025963265.1 Frankiales bacterium
GCCTGCGTGACCACGCCGATGACGATCGAGTGATCGGCGTGCTCGTGCACCGCGACCGACCGGCAGTCGAGGTGGTAGACCGACCCGCGCACGCGTGGCGACGCGGATCGGCGCTCGTGCTCGTCGCAGTAGCCATCGACGAACTTCGGCCGGCCGACCGCAGCGCCGGCCCTTGCCACCGCCAGCTGGTCGGCCGCGAGGACCGACACCCCGAACGTGCCGCCGGCGCCGATCTCCCGGCACGTCACCGTCCGCGTTCCCAGCGAGACCAGGATCTGCGGCGGATCGGCGGTCAGCGACGTGCAGGAGCTGACGGTCAGACCCCACGGCCGGCCCTCGACCGACACGGTCACCATGACCACGCCGGCCGGCAGCACCCGCATCGCTTCGAGGAACGGGGAGCCGTCGACCGGGCGCCCGGACGTGGGGAACGTCACCGGCGTCGCCTACGTCAGGCGGCGTCGGGCAGGTAGGCGATCGCCTCGACCTCGATCAGCAGGTCGGGGTAGGCGAGGCCGCTGATCCGGACCGCCGTGCCGACCGGGCCCGGCTCCTGGAAGTACTCGAGGCGGACCTTGGTCATCTTCTCCCAGTACTCGGTGAGCTCGTCGCCCTCGCCGTCGAAGACGTAGAACGTGTTGAACTTGACGATGTGCTTCATCTCGGCGCCGACCTCGGCGAGCACCTTGCGGATGTTCTCGAAGGTGTTGCGGGTCTGGACCTCGATGTCGCCCGCGCCGATCGTGCGGCCGTGCTCGTCGGCGGAGATCTGGCCACCGACGAAGATCAGCGGGCCGCACTTCCACCCCTGCGAGAAGGGCACCGGCATGCTCCAGTCCCAGTGGTCGGCGGGCATGATGCGGGTGGGCGGACCCCACTGCGGACCGGTCGTGATGCTCACGGGTGCTCTCCTTCGCTGCGGTGACGAACCGCGACTGCGGTCCCTTCAGGGGACCTTTGCACAGCTGTCACGCACCTGTCAACCGCAGGTTCCGCCACAAACGCAGACCCGCAAATGCACGTTTTACACGGCTGCTGCGCGGCCGCGGGGGTCGGCCGACGCGTCCACCACCCCTGGTCTATATGACAGACCTTGGGCGGCCTGAACGGATGATCAGCTCGTCGGCGGCGCGGCGGGCGTGAGCCGCCGGCCCACGAGAACCTGCTCGAGCCCGGCCAGGGCCTCGTCCAGCGCGGCGAGCAGCTGGGCGGGCTTGCGCCGCTCCACGGCCGCCACGAGCGCCTGCTGATGGCGGACGGCATCGAGCTGCGGCACCGCGGCATGCGGGACCTGCTCCCGGATCACCCAGATCCGCGCGAGCACCTGCCGCAGGAGATCGGCGCAGACCGGGTTGGCCGCAAGCGCGGCAAGCCGCAGGTGGAAGCGCAGATCGGCCTCGGCGAACTCGCTCGGCCGGCTCATCAGCTCCGCGAAGCGGGCCGTGAGGCCGCGCAGCTCGGCCGCGTCCTCGTCGGTCACCCGCTCCAGCAGGAGCGCCGCCGCCGCGGTCTCGAGCGTGCGCCGCACCTCGAGCAGCGCCCGGAGGTTGGCCGGGTCCTCCGGCTGCACCTCCGCGAGCGCGGCCGAGACCCCGCCGAGCGCGTCGACCACCGTTCCCCCGCCGGAGCCCCGGCGTACGGTCACCACGCCATGGCGCCGCAGCAGGTCGAGCGCCTCGCGGACCGTCTTGCGGCTCACGTTCAGCGCCTCCGCGAGATCGCGCTCGGGAGGCAGCAGGTCGCCGGGCCCGAACCGGCCCGCGCGGAGCGCATCGACCACGACCGTCACCACTGCGTCCGACGTCCGCCGCACCTCGATCGGCGCGAAGACGGCCGGGGCGCCGTCGGCCCCGCCGGGCCCGTCAGGATGTTCGGGCTTCAGGGGGGACATGACGATGCGGCCGCCCTCGGGCGACCGCATCGCGATGATAGCTCTCCGCGCGGGCTCGTCCTGGGTCAGGTGAGCACCGACGGCTCGACCACCACGTCGGCCGGGACCTCGGCCGGGGCGGCGGCTCCAACGGCCTCCCCACGGACGTCCGCGCGCTCGGGGTAGAGCTTGAGCAGGACCGCGTAGATCACCCCACCGATCACCATCGAGGAGACGATGCTGACGTCGACGCCGTTGGCCACGTCGGCCCACGGGCCCGTGTACTTGGTGGTCTGCGCGCACAGCAGGCCGACCACGACCGCCGGCACCCAGGCGCACATCGCGCGCAGGTTCCAGCCGTGGGTGAACCAGTAGCGCCCGCCCTTCTCCCCGCGGTTGAACACCTGGAGGTCGACCGGGTCATACCAGCCGCGCCGCGACCAGTAGCCGATCAGGTTGATGATGATCCAGGGGGCCGTCACGACCGTCAGCAGGATCACGAACGCGTTGATCAGGTCGATGGCGTTGAACACGAAGGCGCCCAGGAACACCACCGCGATGCCGACGGCGCCGAGGAGCAGCGTGGCGGCGGGGCGCGGGAGCCTCGGGATGAGCGACGACGTGTCCAGCCCGGTGCCGTAGAGGCAGAGGGCACCCTGCGCCAGGGTGCCGATCGTCCCGATCATGATCACCGGGATCACGTACCACTTGGGCGACGCCTCGACCAGCGCGCCCACCGGGCCCAGGTCGATCGGGGCCAGCGTGCCTTCGAAGGCGCCGAACGCCATGACCGTCCAACAGCCGATGAACATGCCGATCGCGTTGGCCCAGAGCACCTGCTTCTGGGTGAAGCGCTTCGGCGAGATGTAGCGGGAGTAGTCGTTGACGAACGGCGCGTAGGAGATCGGAGCCGAGATGCCGGTCACGACGCCCAGCACCCACGTGGACCAGAAGCCGCCGAGCAGATACTCGCCGCCCTTGTAGCCGGCGTCGAACTGCCCGCCGAGGGCGAACAGGCCGAGCAGCAGCACGATGCCGATGATCACCGTGACCCACTTCTGGGACGCGACCACCTTGTCATGCCCGTAGACGGCCAGCGACAGGGTGATGATCCCCATGACCGCGTAGCCGACCGCGCGGACCCCGTCGCCGGCGTGCGTCCCGAAGAGCTTGTTCATGCCCAGGACGAGCGAGTCGCCGCCGGTCCAGATCACCAGCCCGAAGAAGCCGAGCGCGATGAACAGCGACAGGCAGGTGCCGATGAGGCGACCCACGACGCCGAAATGCGCGCCGCTGCTGACGGCGCTGTTGGTCCCCGTCCTCGGCCCGAAGAGGCCGAAGGGGGCGTAGATGGCCGTGCCGATGATGAGGCC
>JAOPUY010000427.1 GCA_025963265.1 Frankiales bacterium
CGTCGGCCAGAAAAGTCCGCAACCGCTCGTAGGCCGCCAGCGCCTCGGCCGGCCGACCGGCGGCCGCCAGCGCGGCCATCAGCTGGCCGGTGAACTGCTCCCGGATCGTGAATTGCCCGGCTAAGGCCTCGAGGTCGGCGATGAGCGCCTCGTCCGGCCCGAGCAGCAACCGGGCCTCGACCCGCTCGGCCTGGACGTCTAGTCGCTGTTCCTCCCACTTCGCCGCCAGCGGTCGGGCGTACTCGGCGTCGCCCGCGTCGGCCAGCGCCGGACCGCGCCACAGGTCGAGTCCGCGGGCGAACAAGTCGGCCGCCAGTCCCGGGTCGCCGCCAGCCAGCGCGCGGCGGGCCTGCTCGGCCAGCTCGCAGAACAACTCGACGTCGGTCGTGAGCTCGGACTGGCTGGCCAACCGGTAGCCGCCGGGCACCTGCTGGATCTCGGCGGCGGCGCCCAGCGTCCGCCGCAGCCGGGAGATCAGGGTCTGCAGCGCGTTGATCTGATCGGTGGGCCGACCGGCCAGGGCCGTCCCCCAGACCGCCACGACCAGCTGCTCGGCGCTCACGACGCGTTGCTTGTCGACGCCCAGCCGCAGCAGCAGCCGGCGCAGCCGCACGCCGGAGATCTCCAGCGTGCGCCCAGCGTCGGAGACCTCCAAGGGGCCGAGCACAGACAGCTGCACGTGACCATCGTTCCAGACGATCGGCCCAGACCGCCCGTTGGCGACTTCCAGGCCCGGCGTCGGCGGCGGCCAGCCGGGCGATCAGCCACCTGAGCGGGGTGCTGCCTGACAGGATGGACCCATGCGCAGCGACCTGATTGCCATCCACACCGGCGGCACCGCCCAGATCCGCGATATCACCAGCGAGTGCGAGACCTTTCTCGCCGCCGGGCCGGAACACGAGCCCGACGGCCTCCTCAACATCTTCGTGCCGCACGCGACGGCCGGCGTCGCCATCCTCGAGGTCGGGGCCGGTAGCGATGAGGACCTGCTGGCGGCGCTGGACCGGCTGCTGCCGCGCGATGAGCGCTGGCGGCACCGGCACGGCAGCTTCGGGCACGGCCGCGACCACGTGCTGCCGGCCTTCGTGCCGCCGCAGACCACGATCCCGGTGCTGGGCGGCCGACTCGCGCTGGGCACCTGGCAATCCATCTGCCTGGTGGACACCAACGTCGACAACCCCGAACGCTCGCTGCGACTCAGCTTCCTGCCCGGCTGAGCCGCCGGGCTGGGCCGATCCAGCTGCGAAGCTGAGCCGCTAAAGGGAACTCAGCTCGTCGGCGTACACGCCCAGAAATCGGCGGGCCAACTTGGCGAACGGCTCGATCGGGCCGGTGGCCTCGAGCCGGTGAACGGGGCGCTCGGCCTCATCTGAACGAAGCAGGTCGAGTTCGAACAACGTGCGATAGACGTCGCGCGCGGTCTCGTCCGCGCTCGACACCAAGGTGATCTGATCGCCCAGCACCACCGACAGCAAACCGGTCAGCATCGGATAGTGGGTGCAGCCGAGGACCAGCGTGTCGATGTCGGCCGCCGCCAGCGGGCTGAGGTAGGACTCGGCCAGGCCGAGCAGCTGGCGCCCGCTGGTCACACCGTGCTCCACGAACTCCGCGAAGCGGGGGCAGGCGGCGGCGAACACCTCGACGCCGGGCGCCGCGCTCAACGCGTCCTGATAGGCGCCGGACGTGATGGTCGCGGTGGTGCCGATCACCCCTATCCGACCGTTGCGGGTGGCGGCCGCGGCCCGGCGCGCGGCGGGCCGGATCACCTCGACCACCGGGATGTCATAGCGCTCGCGGGCGTCGGCGAGGCAGGCCGCGGAGGCCGAATTGCAGGCGATCACCAGCATCTTCACGCCGGAGCTGACCAGGGAGTCCATGACATCCAACGCGTACTCGCGGACCCGCGCGATCGGCAGCGGTCCGTACGGCGAGTGGGCGCTGTCACCGATGTAGTGCAGCGACTCGTGCGGCAGCTGGTCGAGCACCGCGCGGGCGACGGTCAGCCCGCCCACGCCGGAGTCGAACATGCCGATCGGCGCATCGACCGACGGCACCGCCCGCGCCGACCGCGCTGACGGCGCGCTCACGCTCGGGCCGGCTTGGCTGGCTTAGCCGCCTTCGGCGACCGGGACGGCTTGCGGTGCAGCAGCGCCGCGACTAGCGCGCCCACCACCAAGCCGGCGACATGGCCGCCCCAGAAGACGTGGTGGCCGGATTTGGGCAGCAGACCGCTGAACAGGGAGGAGAACAGCACCGCGACGATCACCGCGACCGCGATCCACTTGATGTTGCGCGAGAACCAGGCCCGGGCCAGCAGGTAGCCGAGCCACCCGAAGACGACCCCCGAGACGCCGAGCAAGACCTCATGGGACGGGCCGGCCACCCAGTCCACGACGCCGGAGGCGAGCAGCACCGCCACCGTCGCCAGCAAGAACTGCCGCACCCCGGTCATCAGCAACAGCCAGGCCAGCGCGGCGAACGGGATGGTGTTGGTGGCCAGCTGACGAGCGTCGGCGTGCAGGAACGGCGAGACGATGATCCCGACCAGGCCGCTGACTTGCCGCGGCTTGATGCCGGCCTGCAGCATCCGGTGGTCGAGCAGGTCGTCGAGTCCGACCAGGAACCAGAGCACGGCGAGGGCGGCCAGCGTGAAGACAGCCGCGCCGGCCGGCGTGCCGGGCTTGAGGCCCCGCCAGGCGCTGGCGTGCGCGAGCTCGTAGCGGCGCTGCTGGGCCCGGCTTCGCGGCTGGTCCGGACGGCCGGGCGAGGGGGTGGTCACCGGTTAACGGTACCTAAGCAGTTATTCGCGCCCTACGCCCACAGCTGGTGCTCGAGCTTCTCCGCGGCCTGCTGCAGCGAGCCGGTGTAGGCGCCGGTCGAGAGGTACTTCCAACCGCCGTCGCACACCACGAACACGACCTCGGCCGGCTCCCCCGCCTTCAGCGCCTTGTCGGCCACTCCCAGCGCCGCGTGCAGGATCGCCCCCGAGGAGATGCCAGCGAAGATGCCCTCCTGCTCGACCAGCTCCCGGGTCCGGCGCAGCGCGTCGTAGGAGGTGACTGAGAAGCGCGAGGTGAGGACGGAGTCGTCATACAGCTCGGGCACGAAGCCCTCGTCGATGTTGCGCAGCCCGTAGACCAGCTCGCCGTACCGAGGCTCGGCGGCGATGATCTGGACCCCGGGCACCTTCTCGCGCAGGAAGCGTCCGGTGCCCATCAGGGTTCCGGTGGTGCCCAGGCCCGCGACGAAATGCGTCACCGCGGGCAGGTCGGCCAAGATCTCGGGCCCGGTGCCCTCGTAGTGAGCTTGCGCGTTGGCCGGGTTTCCGTACTGGTAGAGCATCACCCACTCGGGGTTCTCGGCGGCCAACCGCTTGGCCAGGGCCACCGCCTGGTTCGAGCCGCCCGCGGCGGGAGAGGAGATGATCCGGGCGCCGAACATCTCCAGCAGCTGACGCCGCTCTTCGGAGGTGTTCTCAGGCATCACGCAGACGATGCCGTAGCCCTTGAGCTTGGCGATCATCGCCAGCGAGATGCCCGTGTTGCCCGAGGTGGGTTCGAGAATCGTGCAGCCCGGCGTGAGCCGGCCATCGGCCTCGGCCGCGTTGACCATGAACAGGGCCGCGCGGTCCTTGATCGAGCCCGTCGGATTGCGGTCTTCGAGCTTGGCCCAGAGCCGAACCGCGGGTCCGTCGGCTGAGGCCTCCCAGCGCGGCGAGAGCCGCGGCAACCCGACTAGCGGCGTGCCGCCGAGCGCGTCGGCCAGCGAGTCATACCGCGTCATCGCGGCAAGCTACCCCCGGCAACCGCGGGCAGGATCGTGACGGAGTCACCGTCGGCGATCGCCGTGTCGAGGGAGCCGGTGAAGCGCACGTCCTCGTCGTTGACGTAGATGTTGACGAAGCGGTGCAGCGAGCCGTCGTCGGTGATCAGGCGAGCTTTGAGGCCGGTGTGCTTGGCCTCGAGGTCGTCCAGCAGCGCCGATAGGTTGCCGCCGGCGGCGGTGACGGTCTTGGCGCCGTCGGTGTAGGTGCGCAGGATGGTCGGGATCTTGACCTCAACGGCCATGTCGGGGAACTCCTTTGATGATGGGCAGGACTATTGATGTGCGGGCGGTCTAAGGGCCAACCATCAGGGGCCGCGGAAAATGTCCGGAGGCCGGAAATGGGCTGGCGCGGCGTCAGTGACAGTCGTAGCAGACGTCGAGGACGGTGTGGCCCAGCAGCACGCGGCGGATGCCGCTGTCGTAGGTGACGCGGACAGAGTCATTCACGGAGTCAGTCAAGGCTGGCCACCACTTCGACCGGCTCCTCGGTGACCGCTCCGTCGACGATCCGGAACGACCGGAACTCCACCGCCTCGGGCTCGCGGGTCGAGACGAGCACATAGTGGGCGTTCGGCTCTTGGGCCAGAGAGATGTCGGTCCGCGAGGGATAGGCCTCGGTCGCGGTGTGCGAGTGATAGACGATCACCGGCTCCTCGTCGTTGCCGTCCATCTCTTTGTAGAGCTGGAGCAGATCGCCGGAGTCGAATTCGTAAAACGTAGGCGAGCGGGCTGCGTTGAGCATCTCGATCATGCGCAGCGGCCGGTCGGATCCGGCCGGGCCGGCGACCACTCCGCACGCCTCGTCGGGATGATCCCGGCGGGCATGGGCGACGATGGCGTCGTAGGTCGCGGTGGCGAGGGTCAACACAATTAGTCAGGATATCCTCCCCGGCGTCGCCGCCCGGCCATCAGGTCGGTCCCTCAGGCCATCAGGTGGGTGACGAGCAGATCCTGCACCGAGCTCAACCAGTGATAGAGCGTGGTCGTCTCCTCGCGGGGGTCGAGCTCGGAGTCCTCGGTCACCCCCAGCCGCGTCCCCAGCGTCAGCCGCAGGTCGTTGAGCACCTTGATCCACCGGTCGGCCGCCTCGTCGTCGAGCTCGATCCGGCCGCCGCCGACGGCGACCTCGGCCCGGCACAGCTGCAAGCGGGCGCCGCGCTCGTCGCGCAGATCGGACATCACCATGTCGCGATACTCCTGCGAGGCTGGCTCGTCATCGGTGTAGCCCGCCGGGTAGAGCCGGGCCAGGGCCGGATCCTCGGCGTCCTCGCTGGCCAGCAGCACGGCGAAGTCGTCGAACAATGTGGTCAGCACCGACGGTTCGGCCCCCTGCAGGTCGACCCGCAGCACAGCGCCCTTGCGCTTGGCTTTCACGAGTCGCGCTGGATAGTGGCCCAGAGCCCGTAGCCGTGCAGCGTGGCGGTGTCGCCCTCCATGCGCTCGCGCGGTCCGGAGGAGACGATGGCTTTGCCCTTTGTGTGGACGTCCATCATCAGCTCGGTGGCCTTGGGCTTGGGATAGCCGAAGACCTTCATGAGCACGTGCGTGACGTAGCTCATCAGGTTCACCGGGTCGTTCCAGACCACGGTGACCCAGGGCCGGTCGGCCTCGTGTTGCTCCTCGGCGAGCACCTGGGAGCGCTGCTCCACTTCGGCCTCGCGGTTCGGGATCAGAATCGGCGCGGACACCCATTCATGGTGTCACGTCGCCCTCCGACCGGCAGCAGAGTCTGCCAACATAAACAGATGTCGACTGCCCTGCTGACCGACCGCTACGAGCTCACCATGCTCAACGCCGCCCTGGCCGATGGCACCGCGAACCGCCGGTGCACCTTCGAGGTCTTCGGCCGTCGGCTGCCCAGCGGCCGCCGCTACGGCGTGGTCGCCGGCACCGGCCGGGTGCTGGAGGCGATCGCCGACTACCGGTTCACCGACGCCCAGCTCGCCGGGCTGCTGGCCGCGGGGGTCATCGACGATCGCTCGGCGCGGTACCTGTCCGCCTACCAGTTCACCGGCGACATCGACGGTTACGCCGAGGGCGAGCCCTATTTCCCGGACTCGCCGATCATGTCGGTGACCGGGACGTTCGCCGAGACCGTGCTGCTGGAGACCTTGGTGCTGTCGATCCTCAACCACGACTCGGCGATCGCGGCCGCCGCGGCCCGGATGGTGATCGCCGCCGGCGGCCGGCCGATCATCGAGATGGGCTCGCGCCGCACCCATGAGCAGGCGGCGGTCGCGGCCTCGCGGGCGGCCTACCTGACTGGGTTCGCCTCGACGTCCAACCTGGCGGCCGGCCAGCGTTACGGGATCCCGACGGCGGGCACGGCCGCGCACGCCTTCACGCTGGTCCACGACAGCGAGCGCGCCGCCTTCGCCTCCCAGGTCAGCGCGGCCGGCGTGCAGACGACGCTGCTGGTCGACACCTACGACATCGGACTCGGAATCGAGACGGCGGTCTCGGTGGCCGGGGTGGGGCTTGGGGCCGTCCGGATCGACTCCGGTGATCTGGCGGTGCGGGCCATCGAGTCCCGCGAGCAGCTCGATCGGCTGGGCGCGGTGAACACCAAGATCGTCATCAGCGGCGATCTGGACGAGTACTCGATCGCCGCGTTGGCCGCTGCGCCGGTCGACTCCTACGGCGTCGGCACCGCCCTGGTGAGCGGCTCGGGGGCCCCGACCGCGGGCTTGATCTACAAGCTGGTCGAGGTGGACGGCCGGCCGGTGGCCAAAC
>JAOPUY010000441.1 GCA_025963265.1 Frankiales bacterium
CTGGTCGAGATCTATCAGAACTGCAACATCTTCAATGACGGCGCGTTCGACGCGATCCGGGATCCGGACACCCGCGAGGACTGGTTCATCAAGCTTGAGCACGGTCAGCCCATCCGGTTCGGCCGAGGCGGGCGGAGCGCGGTCGTCGCGGTCGGTTCCGAGCTCACGATCGAGCAGGACGTGGCGCCCGACGATCCGCGGGTGGTCGTGCACGACGCGCATTCGGCCAATCCGGGATACGCCTACGCCTTAGCGCGGCTGCAAGATCTCGATCCGCGTTATGCGCCGATGGGCGTGCTGCGCGACCTCACACGCCCCGTGTTCGACGAGCAGCTGACCGCCCAGTTGACCAAGGCTGGCGCCGACCGAGTAGCTCGGCCCGGGCGATTGGCCGAGCTACTCCGCGGCAAGGACTCGTGGTCGGTCAGCTAAGCGCCGCTCAGACGTCCCACTCGAGTGAGAGGTTATTGAGCCCGATCTGGCCGGCGCCGTGCTCGCGGATCTCGACCCCGGGGGTCAGCCGGTAGTTCGGGATCCGCTTGTGCCACTCCTGCAGTGCGATGTTGAGCTCTTGGCGGGCCAAGTGAGCTCCGAGGCAGCGGTGCGGGCCAGCGCCGAAGCCGACGTGCCGGTTGTCCTTGCGGTCGATGATCACCTTGTCGGCGTCGGGGAACTCGGCCGGGTCGCGATTGGCTGAGACCAGCGGCAGCCACAGCATCTGGCCCGCCCTCACCGGGCAACCGGCGATCTCGGTGTCAGACATGATCTTTCGGCCGGGCGTGACGAAGGAGTAGTACCGCACGAACTCCTCGATCGCGCCCGGGATCAGCGACGGGTCCGCGACGATCCGGCGGCGGTCCTCATCGTGGGTGGCCAGGTGCATGAACGAGTACGACAGCTGCATCGCCACGGTGTCCAGGCCGGCCATGAACAGCAGCAAGCAGAGCGACTGCAGGTCGTCGTCGCTGACCGGCTTGCCTTCGATCTTCCAACCGGACGCGATGGTGACGATGTCGTTCTTGGGGTCGATCCGGCGGGCCGCGATCAAGTCGGCGAAATAGGCGTTGACCTGACCCATGGCCGCCATCGACCGCTCGGCCTCAGTGGGCGGCAGATGCAGGATCTCGGTCTCCCAAATCTGGAACTGCGCGGCGTCTTCGACCGGAAGGCCCATCAGCTCCATGAAGATCACGTTCGGGTAGAGCAGCGCCACGTCCTGCACGAACTCGCATTCGCCCCGATCGGCGATGGTGTCGAGGATTTCCAAGAACCGGCCCCGGACGCGCCCCTCCAGCTTGTTGATGGCGCCGGGTGAGAACAGGCCGCCCAGCAGCTGCCGCCAGGTGGTGTGGATCGGGGGGTCGAGCATCTCGGGAATCCACATGTACTGGGGGTCGGCGTCCCACATCGAGATGGCGCTACTGGAGAAGACTTGCGGATTCTGGTACGCCTCACGCATGTCGGCCATCCGGGTGGCCAGCCAGAACTCCTGGCCCAGCGCGTCGCCGAAGTGCAAGGGCGCCTCGTCTCGCAGCTGGTCGAACTTGTTGAAGTGAGCCAGGGCCGGCGAGTCGGCCGTCGCGATGTCGCTGTAGTTGATAAACGGGCAATTCTCAGCGGATTTGGGGGAATTCTCTACTGCGGTCATACGTCGGACCTCCTAGAGGGCGTGAGAACACCATCGTCTCAATATCAAGACTGAGACGCAAGGCATTCTCAGCTCACGGCGAGACAGCTCATCTCAAGTCAGCCCGCGGCCTCGCCCAGCAAACGCTGCTGCACGAGATCGGAGGTCAACACGGCCCCGATCACCCCGAGGTCGGCGCCGATGTCGGCCGCGACGCCGCGCGCGACCTTCACGTCCTTGGCGACGAACTCCCCGACCGACGTCGCGAACTGCTCAACCGAGCCTAGGCCGGCGATCATCGCTCCGGCCCGACTGGTGCCGCTGCCGTAGGTCAGCGCCTGCAGCAGGGTGGGGCCATCGAGGCCCAGGGACTGGCCGAGGCCGACCGCCTCGGCCACGAGGCCGATATTGGCGGCGAAGAGCGAGTTGTTGATCAACTTCACCCGCTGCCCGTCGCCGAGGCCGCCGACGTGCAGCACCGGCGAGCCGTAGCAGCCCAGCACGGGAGCGGCCCGCTCGAAAACCGCCGCCTCGCCGCCGACGAACAAGGTGATCGCCCCGGCCTCGATCTGCGGTGGCCCGCCGCTGACCGGCGCGTCGAGCACGGCTAGACCGCCCTCGACCGCTCGGGCCGCGATCTCATCGACGGTGGTCGGACTGCCGGTCGTGTGGGTCACGATGATCCCGCCCGGGGCCAGCGAATCGACGATGCCGCCGCCGCCCAAGCAGACCTCGCGCACTTGGGCGTCGGTGAAGACGCACACGATCGCCATCTCGGACTCGATCACCACGCCGGCGATGAAGTTGGCCGAATGAAACCCGGCGGCCTTCGCCTTGGCCGCCGCCTCGTCGGTCCGGGCCAGCACGCAGACCTCGTGGCCCGCGTCCCGCAGTCGCACTGCCATCGGCCAGCCCATTCGGCCCGCGCCCACGAATCCGATCCTCATGGTCTGCTCTTCTCTTTCCCGGTTCAGGAATCGACGGTCAACAACAAGGCCCCAGCGGGGGTCAGGCCGCCGCTGCTCACCACGGCCACTTTGGCGTCGGCGACCTGCCGGTCTCCGGCCGCACCCCGCAACTGGACCACGGCCTCATGCATCAGGCCCATGCCGTGCGTTCGGCCGTGCGAGAGCTGCCCCCCGTGCGGGTTCAGCGGGATGATGCCGTCCAGCGCGATGTTCTTGCCGCCGTCCAGGAAGTCCTTAGCCTCGCCGATGCCGCAGAACCCCAGACCCTCGAGCCAGGACAGGCAGTTGAAGGTGAACCCGTCATAGAGCAGGGCGACGTCGACGTCGGCCGGGGTCAGCGCCGAACGGGACCAGAGGTGGGCCGCGGGACCGACGACCTGGGGCTCGTGGGTGGTCGTGGACTGATCCCACTCCACCCGCTCGACCAACTGCGTGCCGGCCGCCTCGAAGCGAATCGGCGGCTGGGCGAGATCCTTGGCGATGTCGGCCCGCGAGACGATGATCGCGATCGAGGCGTCGCAGGGAACGTCGCAGTCGTACAGGCCGAACGGAGTGGTGATCATGCGGGCCGAGAGGTAGTCGTCCATGGTCATCGGGTCGCGGTAGATCGCGGTCGGGTTGAGGCCGGCGTTGCGGCGCTGGTTGAGCGCGATCCAGCCCAGCGTCTCCCGCGTGGTTCCGTATTTGTGCATGTGCCGCTGGGCGGTCATGGCCAGCGTGTGGGCCGCGCTGCTGGCCCCGTAGGGCAGGACGTGCTCCATCGGCGCCTGCACTCGGCCGCCGCCGGGATGCAGCTTCCCCGCCCGCATCAAGGTCTCATGAGTCGACTGCCAGAGCGTGCGAAAGCACAGCACGTGGTTGGCCACACCGGCCGACACGGCCATCATCGCCGCGATCACCGAGCCGCCCGGGCCGAAGGTCTCACCGCCGCCGTTGTACCAGCTCGGTCGGATGCGCAAGGCGGACTCCAGCGCGGTCACGCCGCCCTCGCCCATGCCGGCCATCAGACTGCCCGGATAGGTCGACAGGCCGTCGATGTCGGCCATGGTCAAGCCGGCGTCGGCGACCGCGGCCTCGCAGGCGTCCACGGTCAGCGACAGCGGATTGACCAGCTGGCGGCGGCCGATCTTCGAGTAGCCGATGCCGGTGATCGCCGAGTCCTCTTCGTATTTGTGGCCCGGGATCCGCGGCCGGATCAAGGACGCGATCCGCTCGGCCGGCTCCTCGTCGGGCGGCAACTCGGTGAGGTCGCTGGCTTGCGTCCGAGTGAAGAGCGGGAACCAGACGTCCTCGACCTGCTCGAAGACGACCGACATCTCCTGGCCCAGTTTGAGCTCGGCGGGGTCGACGTCGACGAGCCGAGTGGTCAGCTTGACCCGTGGATCCTCCACCAGCGCGACGTGGGCGATGACGTAGGGCGGCTCGATCCCCGGCAGCCCGAATTGGGTGTTGATCGTGAAGCCGATCAGCCGCGCGAGGCCGGAGACCTCGGCGATGGCGAGGTCGCGGCTCCGGCAGTGGTTGCACACCGGTTGCGGCGGATGGATGAGGCCCTGGCACGACTCGCATTGCTGAATGCGGAGCACGCCGTCGCGGCCCGCCGTCCAGTAGAACTCATTCCACGGGGTGACCTCGGGCAGGATGCGGCCGGACTCCGTCACGTGCTTCTCCTTAGAAAGCGGCAGGACTCACAGTTGTTGAACGATAGTTCATTACCGGAGAACTCGACTGAACTCTAGGTCATGCCGTACTGAATTCCAATGGTCAAGTGCCCTTTCCTAGCGGTCGACAGCGACCGGCACGGAGAACGTCGATCGGACGAAGTCCAAGAAATCGCCGACCTCGAAGTCCAGTGGGCGCTCGCTGATCTCCGGATCCATCAGGTGAAAAGAGCTGACCAACGAGGAGAAAAGCCGAGCCAACGCCTGCGGATTTCCTCGTCGGATCACGCCGTCAGCCTGCCCGCGGGCGATGATTTCGGCCTGAATGTCCATGGCCTTCTCATAGGCGAGGCGGTACCACTCGTTCAACCCGCCCTGAGGCGGCGTGACGCTGCGGCCGGGCGCGAGGAAGCTGAGCATGATCCGAGACCAACCCGGGTGCTCGCGGAAGAACAACACCTGCAGCTCGGCCATGGCCACGAGCAGCCGGTCGGCCGGCAGGTCGACCTGGGTCAGCTCCCGCATCGCCTGCTGCTCGGCGTCGCCGCGCCGCATGAGGACCGCTTGGAAGAGCTCGTGCTTGTTCGGAAAAAACGAGTACAGCGACCCGACCGAGAACTCGCAGGCGTCGGCGATCTCGCGCAGCCCGGCGTCGTGAAACCCCTTCTCGCCGAAGATCAGCTCGGCGTTGTCGAGGATCTGCTCACGGCTGACCTGGATACGCTGCAGGCGGCGAGCCTCACGTGGACTCAGCGGTTCCGACACCTCCATCACGACCATCCTCGCTCGCTTGTCTGCTCGCGGTCTGAGGGCCCCGAGGTCAGTCGATGATCGCGCCCGGAGCGGAGCATTGCTGCATTGAACCATCGATCATTTGACTGGTACAGGAGAATTTTTACGCGGTCGAGCTGTGACTGGGGTCTATTGCGTCTCAGCGGTGACACTGCGAGGATGAACAAACTCATCGGCCGGTGAGCCGCCCAGTGACGCTCAGACGGAGCAAGAACGGCACTGGCTCACCGGCAAACAGGCAAAGGGGTTTCAAGGCGAGATGGTCTACGTCATCACTGTGGGTTGCGTCGACGTCATGGACAAGACGTGCGTCAAGGAGTGCCCGGTTGACTGCATTTACGAGGGAGAACGGGCGCTCTACATCAACCCCGAGGAATGCATCGACTGCGGTGCCTGCGAGCCGGTGTGCCCCAGCGAGGCGATCTACTACGAGGAAGACCTGCCCGAGGAGTTGACCGGCCACACGGCCGACAACGCGCGCTTCTTCACCGACGTGCTGCCCGGTCGCGACGAACCGCTCGGCTCGCCCCGGGGCGCGCGCAAGACCGGCCCGATCGGGGTTGACACCGAGCTCATCAAGACCGCCCCGCCGCCGGAACCGTCCTAACCATGCTGCGGGTCGGCTTTATCGGACTGGGCGCCCAAGGCGGCCCGATGGCCCGCCAGGTCAGCCTCTCCGAGGCGAACGAGACGACCCTGTGGGCGCGTCGCGCCGCCTCGCTGGAGCCCTATCGCGACACCCCGGCCCACTTCGCCGAGAGCCCGGCGGCGCTGGCCGCGGTCAGCGACATCGTCAGCGTCTGCGTCTTCGGCGACGCCGACGTGCGCGAGGTGGTGACGGGCCCGAAGGGACTGCTCGAAGGGGCTTCAGCCGACACCATCATCGCCGTGCACAGCACGGTGTCTCCGCAACTCATCGCAGAGCTCGCCGAGCTTGCCGCCGCCGAAGGCGTGCACGTGTTGGACGCGCCGGTGAGCGGCGGCGGTCCGGCCGCCGAGGCGGGCAAGCTGCTGGTGATGGTCGGCGGCCCCGCGGACTTATACGTGCGCGCGCTGCCCGCCTTTCAGCCCTACGCCGACCCGATCCTGCACGTTGGACCGGTGGGGAGCGGGCAGTTGGCCAAGCTGCTGAACAACACCCTGCTGACCGCGCAGCTCGGCTTGGCCGATGAGACCGTCGCGCTCGCCGAGCGACTCGGTCTCAACCGCGCCGCGCTCATCGAGGTCATCGCCAATGGCAGCGGCAACAGCTTTGGCTTCGGAATGCTGCGTCGGGCGGGCTCGGTGGCTGCGCTCGGCGATGGCGCCGGGCCGCTGCTGAACAAGGATGTCAACTTGCTAGCCGAGGCGGCTGAGCGCCAGGGCGTCGCCGCCAGCGAGTTGGTCCGGGCCGGCGACCGCGGGTTGGCTGCGCTGAATCATCCGCGCGGGTGAGGCTGCTCGGGGAGTTGAACACCGCGCTCGAGTGCCAGCCGGGCGAATCCCAGCGGGCCGAGGTGCGCGGCTGGGCGCATTGGCAGCCCAGCTCCGGCGACGGCGAGGTCCTGGCCGGTGGACTCCAGCCGGCCGAGCGGGTCGAGCTGAGCGCCGCCATCGACGAGCGGAGCGACCTCGCGGCCCTGCAGCTGTTGTCTGATCGCGCCGAGCTCGAGCCCTTCGCCGAATTGGTCGGCCACAGCGCGTTGTCCGGATTTCGGAGGCGCATGAGCGCGGTGGCCGAGCGGACCCCCGACTCGTTGCTGGCTCATCGGCTGCTCGACGACCTGCCGATCCTGCTTCGGATCGCCGGCCAAGCCCGGCTCGTGGAGCATCCCGCGCTGGCCCGCAGCACGCCACCGCTGCCGCCGCTGCCGGTCGGCACCAGGGTGCCGGGAGCCGACCAGTGCGAGGGTTGGCGATCGGACGGGACGCTGGTGGCGCGCATCATCGACACCGGCGGCGCGTTGACCATGGAGCTCGGCGAGCCGGTCCCCCCGACCTCCGAGCTCTGGCCGGAGTGCGGTCCACTGCCCCCGATGGCCACCCGCCGCCGGCGCCGGGTCCTCCTACAGCAGCCGGCGGCCACCGAGCGGGCCGAGGACATCGTCACCGCCACCGTCTACTTCCGCGACAGCTACGCCGATCCCGACGGAGTGGAGCGCGGCTTGCACAGCTACCGCGTGCAGGCCGAGATCGACCGGCGCGGCGTGATCGGCGAGATCGAGGCGACCGGCCTGATCTTGCCGTGGCCTGAATGCTGGGCGGCCGCCACCAACGCCGCAACATTGCGCGGCGTGCCGGTGGCCGAGCTGGAAGCCCGGTCCAAAACGCAGCTGTTCGGCCTCGGCACCTGCACGCACCTGACCGACACGCTTCGATCGCTAAGGCAGGTCGCGGCGCTGGCCGGCGCCCGAGATTAGCCTTGCCGGGCAAGCCCGTCCCCGCGCGGCCTCGTTCAAAAAATTGTTCGACCGGGGCTCGAGTGCAGCCGAAGGGCGCCATCCGCTGCTGCGAAATCTGACGCTTGCGTCTCTTTGGTGATACTGCGAGGATGAGGAAATCCACCCGTCCACACCGCGCGAGGCGCACCCAAAGACGTTGGCCAGACGGAGGCGCAGCTTGACCGCCATCGATCGTGAACCAGCAGCAGCGACAACCTGCCCGGTGCTCAATCTGACCGAGGTCGCCCGGGTCGAATCCCCAGCGCTGTGGCACTTCGACAATTTCGATCGGCTTCGCGCGGAGTCCCCCATTCATCCCGGGGACGCGCTGGGCCACGACTTCTGGCTGGCCACGCGGATGGCCGACATCCGCGAGGTCTACCAGACCCCCAGCGTCTTCTCCAATCACCTGGGCGGCCTGCACGTGCCCGATCCGGAGTACCTCTGGATCCCCGAAATGCTGGACCCGCCGCTGCACACCACCTGGCGCCAGTTGCTCGGCGGACTGTTCTCGCCGGGCACCATCGCCAAGCTGGAGCCGCGGGTGCGCGGCCGGTTCAACAAGATCCTCGATGACATCGCCGAGAAGGGCGAGTGCGAGTTCATTCAGGAGGTCGCGTTGCTCTACCCGAACGTGATCTTCATGGAGCTGATGGGCCTTCCAGTCGAAGACGCCTCCCAGTTCCAGATTTGGGAGACCGAGATCTTGCACCTGCCGCCGACCGAGCTCGAACGGTCGATGGCGGCTATGGCCCAGGTCAACGCCTACTTCGCCGACCTGATCGCGGCCCGACGAGTCGAGCCCAGGGACGACATCATCAGCACCGCCTGCGGCTGGGAGATCGACGGCAAGCCGGTCACCGATGACGATCTGCAGTCGCTGTTCCTGCTGCTGTTCATGGCTGGTTTAGACACGGTGGCGATGCAGCTGTCCTACTCGTTCATGCACCTGGCCACCCACGATGAGGACCGCCGCCGGATCGTCGAGGATCCGTCGCTGATCCCGGGCGCGATCGAGGAGTTCGTGCGCTACTACTCGTTCGTCACCCCGGCCCGCAAGGCGATCAGCGACACCGAGATCGCCGGCTGCCCCGTGAAAGCCGGTGAGATCGTCTGGCTTCCGTTGGTCTCAGCGAACCGGGACCCGGCCGAGTTCCCCGACGCCGACAAGGTGATCATCGACCGTCAGGACAACCGGCACATCGGCTTCGGCGCCGGGCCGCACCGCTGCCTCGGCGCCCACCTGGCCCGCCAAGAGCTCAACATCGCCCTGCAGGAATGGCACAAGCGAATTCCGAACTACCGGCTGGCGCCGGGGGTGGAGATCCGCGAGCACGGTTCGGGCCAGATCGGGCTCAACAATCTCTCCCTCATCTGGGATGTCTGAACATCAGCCGCACTCGCGCCTAGCGCGACCGAAGGAGTAATTCTGTGAAGCTCGGCCTGCACGTAAGCAGTTTCACCTGGCCCGGTGGCGACGCCCAGCTCGGGCCGACGCTCGGCACCATCGCCACGACCGCCGAGCAGGCCGGGTTCTCGCGGCTGAGCGTGATGGATCACGTGTGGCAGATCAGCATGGTCGGTGAAGAGGACGAGAACATGCTCGAGTCCTACACCGCCTTGGGTTTCTTGGCCGGGCTGACCTCCCGGCTCGAGCTGTTGACGCTGGTCACCGGCGTCACGTACCGCGCGCCCGGGTTGCTGGCCAAACAGGTCAGCACGTTGGACGTGCTGTCCGGCGGTCGGGCCCTGCTGGGGATCGGCGCCGGTTGGAACGAGCAGGAGGCCAGCGGCCTCGGACTGGACTTCGCCGGGGTCCTCGGTCGCTTCGAGCGGTTGGAAGAGGCGATTCAGATCTGCCTGCAGATGTGGAGTGCCGACACCGGCCCATACTCAGGCAAGCACTACACCCTGGCCAGCACGCTCAACGCACCGCAGCCGCTTTCCAGCCCACGACCGCGGATTCTGATCGGCGGGGCGGGTGAACGCAAAACCCTCCGGCTAGTGGCCCAATACGCCGACGCCTGCAACATCTTCGGCGGCGCGGACGCCGGCCACAAGCTCAACGTGTTACGAGCGCACTGCGAGCGGCTCGGCCGCGACTACGACGCGATCGAGAAGACCGCCGTGCTCTCCCTCGACCTCGACGGCGAAGGCGGGGTCGACGGTTTGCTCACTCGCCTGCGCGCGCTGCACGAACTCGGATTCGCGACTGTGCACGGTTCCGTGCCTAATGTGTCCGCCATCGCCCCGCTGGAGAAAATCGGCGCCAGCGTGATTCCCGAAATCGCGAATTGGTGATGACGGCGATGCTGATCTGCCATTCGAACCACGTTGGTCAACGCACGATCTCAGTGCCCCGGAAGAGGAGTTGCTCATGAAGGTAGAAGACTTAATCCTGGTCAGCATTGATGATCATGTGATCGAGCCGCGGGACATGTTCGACCAGCATGTGCCGGCTAAGTACAAGGCCGAGGCGCCTAAGAGCATCATGGATGAGAAC
>JAOPUY010000475.1 GCA_025963265.1 Frankiales bacterium
GGGCCAGATCGCCCCGCAGCACCAGCGCTTGGGCTCGCAGCCAATCGCAGTAGGCCGGCTGCACGCCGCCGAGGCTGAGTTCGTGGGCGAGGACGAGGACTTCGTCCGGTCGCTGCTCGTCCAGCGCCAACCAGGCCAGGAAATCGGTCGCCCACCGCCACTGCGGTCCGGCCGCGACCAGCCCGCGCACCGCTTCGAACGCCGCTTGCGCCGCCGGCGGCCGACCAGCGGCGAGGTGACTGCGCCCCAGGTCCAGGGTGACCGCGGCCAGTTGATCTTCATTCGGAACGGCGGCGCCCGACCGCAAGGCGGCCAGCTCCAGTTCGCACAATCGGACGTTGCGCAGGCCTTTGGCCGTGACCACGAGCGGGTCGCGGTAGCCGTCGTGGCGCAGCCGGAGAACGTCGGTCGGCATCGTCAACGCGACGGTCGGGGCGCCGTCAGGGCGTTCGAGCCGTTCGTGCACCCGACCCGTCCAGTGAAAGGCCGAACGGCGAAACAGCTTGTGCTCGTAACGAGTCTGCAGTCCCCGCCGGTCCGGGCCCGAGGAGTTCACGATCTGAACCGCAAACGCGACGACGCTCGCCGGCGTCGCCGCCAGCACCGCGCCCAACTGGACCGGTTCGGCCAGCACGACCTCGTCGGCGTCCACGCTGAGCACCCATTCGCCCGTGCAGTGGGCGAGCGCGGTGTTGCGGGCCTGCGCGAAATGATCGGTCCAGGGCTCCTGAATGACCGTCGTCCGCGCCGGCGCCCAGCCCGAACCGGCCACGGCCAGCGTGCCGTCGACCGACCCGGTGTCGCAGACCACGATCTCGTCGACCAGGTCGGCCAGCGAGGCCAGGCACGAGGGCAATTGGCCCTGCTCGTCGCGCACGATCAGGCAGGCGCTGATAGTGGGTTGATCCTCCGGCTCGCTCACAGGCACACCCATCTCATCGGCAGGCCGGCGGCGAGGTTGATCCTCCGTTAGCTGTGCGCGGCGAACAACGGCGGCAAGGCGAGCACCATCGCGCACGACCAGGTCACGTGCGTGAGGATCGGGGCCAAGATGCCGCCGGAGGCCCGACGCTGCAGTCCGAGCACCGCCCCCAGGGTGATCGCCGCGAAGGCGAGCATCGCGTTGCCGGTGGCCAGCGTGGCGATCGTGTAGATCACCGTGGACAGCACCACCGGGTAGCGACGACCGATCGCGGCGAACAGCGCGCCGCGAAAGAACACCTCCTCAGCGATGCCGTTGAGCAAGGCCAGAGCCAGCACGGCGGCCAGCGAGCCGCGGCGCGCGTGGGCCAGCACATTCTCCACCAGCCGGTCCAGCGGGCCGATCTCCCGGACGACCAGCGCGCCCAGGACGAAGACAGCCGAAGCCAGCAGACCGATGGCGATCGGAGTGAGCACTGGCCGGCGCAGCGCCCCCCGCACCGGCAACCGGCCCAGATGCAGCGGACCGCTGGCCAATCCGCCCACGACCCACACCGCGGCCAGCGCCCCGGTCAGGACGTAGAACGTCGGATCGCCGGGCCGGACGGAGAGCGAGAAGCCCAGCAGCGTCGCGCCGATGACCAGCGTGATCGCCACCACGCTGCGCCGTCGCCGAAAGACGCGGTCGGGCTCCCGGTGATCCCGCGGGACCCGCTCGAGCAGCGAGGCCCGGACGAGGTCGCGCACGCGCGCCGCCCGCGGGGCGCTCACGCCTGAGCCGAGGCCTTGCGGTTCGCCCCCGCACGCTCGGCCAGGGCTCGGCGCATCGCCTCGTCGTAGCCGATGGTCGGTCCCGGGACGAGCTGTGTGATCGAGTCGTCGTGCACGACCACCTCGTTGCTCATCGAGTCGATGAGATGGCGGGCCGTCGGCACGTCGACATCGGTGACGAGCGCGATCCAACGAGAGGACAGCCCCGGGGTCAACAGCGGTAAGGCCAGCACCGGCAGCCGGCGCTGGTTCTGCTGCCGAGCCGCCCGGTGCAGCATGTCGACGTAGCTCAGCACCTCCGGCCCGCCGATCTCGAAGGTCTGGCCGAGGGCGGCCGGCGCGCCGAGCACCCCGATCAGGTAGCGGATGACGTCGTCCAAGGCGATCGGCTGCGTCCGTGTGTTCACCCAGCGCGGCGCCACCATCACCGGCAGGTGCCGCACCAACTGACGGGTGATCTCCCACGAGATACCGCCGTGCCCGATCACGACGGCCGCGCGCAGCACCGTGACCGGCACTCCGGTGGCGCCCAGCAGCGTCTCCACCGCCCGGCGGGAGCGCAGGTGGGCCGACAACCGCTCGTCGTCCTCGCCTAAACCCCCGAGATAGATGATCTGCCGCACCCCGGCGGCCGCAGCCGCGGCCGCGAAGGCCTCGGCCGCCGCGGCGTCCTTGCGCTCGAAATCCTTGGAGCCCAGCGAGTGGACGAGGTAGTAGGCCGCGGTCACCCCGGACAGCGGCTCGGCCAGGCTGGCCTCGTCGCCCACGTCGCCGGCGACGGCGACGCCCGCCCCCTGATACCGCTCGGGGTGCCGGGTCATCGCCCGCACGTCGTGGCCGACCTCGACCAGCGCGCTGGCCAGGTGCGAGCCGACAAACCCGGACGCGCCGGTCACCAGCACGGTCTCAGTCAAGGGGCAGCCTTCCTCGGAGGGGCCGGGGCCGCCGATCCAGCGCCGGGCCGCCCGGAGTTGGTCCGGCGCTGACGGTGTGGCGCTGTCGGTGTGGTCCGGCCCGGCGCAGCGGCGTGGCTTGCCGATCGTGGCTAAGGGCCTGTCCCCCGACGGTACCGGCACAATGGGAGGCGTCACGCACGCTAAGGCATTGGGACGGGACGCGCTGGACATGACTGGCTCGATCGTGGAGGACCCCAGCCCATTCGACTACCCCAACCTCAGCGGCCGCCCGGCCGGTCCGTTCGTCTCGCTGGCGAGCCGATTCATGTCCGGCGTGCGAGAGGTGCAGGCCGAGATCGAGCCGTACGCCGCGGCGTGGCGGGCCAGCAACGCCCGCGCGCTGGCTGACCCCGAGGATCAGCGACCGCTCTGGGCGGTGCTCGGCGACTCGCTGTCCCAAGGCATCGGAGCCAGCGCCTTCGACCGAGGCTGGGTCGGCGAGGTGCAGCGCGGACTGGCCGCCCAGGGCCACGATTTCCGGGTGCTCAACCTCTCGATGAGCGGCGCCCGGGTCCAGGACCTGATCGATCGACAGGTTCCAGCCCTGAGCCGACTGGCGGTGACCGGCCTCTCGCCGTCCCTGGCGACCGTGCTCATCGGTTCCAACGACCTCGTGCGCAAGAAATACCGCCTGGGCCTGGCCGGCCGTTTCCAACGGTTGCTCGATCTGCTGCCGGCGGGCACGGTGGTCGCCAACCTGCCCAATCCCCGTCAGGTCGCGCAGGAGGTCAACGAGCTCATCCTGACCGCCGTCCGCGAGCGCGGGCTGGTGCTGGCCGACCTGCGGGCCGGCCGCCCCTCGTCCTGGCGGGGCAAGCTGGCCGCCGACCACTTCCATCCCAATGACCTGGGCTACGCCGGGATGGCCGCGGCGTTCACGCTGGCCATAGCGGAGAAATCCGGCCGGCCGCGATAGGGCCGAGCGACTGTCCACCGAAGACCGCCAACGGGCATAGTTGACCTATGGCGCATCCGATGACCGACGAACAGGCCCGCGCGTTCTTGGCGCACGGCACCCGCACCGCCAAACTCGCCACCACCCGACCGGACGGACGCCCGCACGTGGCGCCGGTCTGGTTCGTGCTCGACGGCGGGGATTTGCTCTTCCTGACCGGCAAGGACACGGTCAAGGGCAAATCGCTGGCTCACGATCCCCGGGTCGCGATCGTGGTGGATCTGGAGGAGACCCCGTACGCCTTCGTGCTGGTGGAGGGCGTGGCCGAGCTGTCGGAGGACCTGGCGGCGATGCTGCCGGTGTCGATTGAGATCGCGCGGCGCTACATGGGCGATGAGCAGGCGCAAGCGTTCGGCGAGCGAAACGCGGTACCCGGCGAGCTGCTGGTGCGGGTGCGGCCGAGCAAGATCGTCGCGCTGGATGACCTGACGGCCTGATAGACCGGCCGGCCTGATGGCGCTGGCCGCCGCTCCCCAAGCGCATCGCATATCCCACAAACCCCGTGAAATCTCCCCGATTGGCCGCTCGGCGCGCTGCGAATTGCGCACCCAATGCAGCACGGACCCAGGGTCATCCAGTACGTTAAGGCTCCCCCGTATGGATCAGGGCCTGTCGTCTACGACAGGCCCTGATTTACGTCCCGAGGACTGACATCCCGAGCCGACGATTCTCAGCCCACCGCCACCGAGCGAGCCGGCCGCTCGGCGTCGGCCAGCACCCGCAGCACGTTCTCGCCCGTCAACGCGGCCAGGTCGCCGCTGGACCAGCCCCGATCGATCAGCTCGGCGATGAGGTTCGGGTAGCCGGCCACGTCCTCGAGACCGATCGGCAGGCTGTCGCACCCGTCGTAGTCCCCGCCCAGCCCGACGTGCTCGAGGCCGGCGACCTCGCGGATGTGGCAGACGTGATCGGCGACCTGGGCGACCGTCGCCACCGGCCGCGGATGACTCTGCGCATAGCGGGCGATCGCCCGCATCCGGGCGTACCAGTCTCGGGTGTCCTCGCCGCGGGTGATCATCTCCTCGGCCACGGCGGAGTCGTAGGCCCGGCACTCCTCGCTCACGAAGTAGGGCACGAAGGTCACCATGCAGACTCCGCCGTTCGTGCTCAGCGCGGTCAGGACGTCGTCGCCGACGTTACGCACGTGATCGCAAATGGCGCGGGCCGAAGAATGACTGAAGATGACCGGGGCCGAGGTGACCGCCAACGCGTCGCGCATGGTCGTGGCCGCGACATGGGAGAGGTCGACCAACATCCCGAGCGAGTTCATCTCCGCCACGACGCTGCGTCCGAAGTCGTTGAGGCCGCCGACCGCCGCGACATCGGTCGCGCTGTCGGCCCACGGCACATTGTCGTTGTGAGTCAGCGTCAGATACCGCACACCGAGGGCGAACAGCATGCGCAGCACGCCGAGTGAGGAGTCGATCTGATGGCCGCCCTCGGCGCCCATCAGGCAGGCCAGCCGCCCGCGTGACCAGGCGGCGCGCACTTGGTCGGTGCTGTCGGCCAGGCTCAACCGGTCGGGGTAGCGGGCCGCCATTCGCTTGACGCAGTCGATCTGCTCCAGGGTGGCGGTGATGGCGCGCTCGCCGGCCCAGCCGGCCGGGACGAACACCGACCAGAACTGGGCCCCGACGCCGCCCTCGGCCAGGCGCACCAAGTCGGTGTGCGTGCGGTCCTGCCGCTGGGACAGGTCATAGGCGTCCAGGTCATAACCGAATTGCTCGCGCAGCTCGATTGGCAGATCGTTGTGCCCGTCGACGATCGGCGCCTCCGCCAGCAGCGCGCGGGCCCGCTCGAGCGAGCTCCGCGGCGAGTCCCGGGCCGATCCCGGGGCCAGGTCCAGCGGTGAGCTCACAGCTCGACCGTCTGGCGCACGTCGAGGTGCTCGTAGGCCGTGCCGTACTGGCCGCCGAAGTTGCCCAAGAAGTTCTCGACCATCCCGCGCCCGATGTCGGTCAGCAGGCTGTCGTGGACCTGGAACGCGCGGGGGGCGCGCATCGCCACTTCGAAGTCGATGACCTCGCTGATCTTGGACCACGGCGCGTGCAACGGAATCAGCAAGGCCTCGACGGCCGCGGTCGGGACGGTGAACGAGTCGCCCGGGTGGTACACCGCGCCCCCGATCAGGTAGGCGACGTTGGCGACGACCGGCACCGCCGAGTGGATCAGCGCGTGCTGG
>JAOPUY010000490.1 GCA_025963265.1 Frankiales bacterium
GGTCGGCACCTGGATGCAGACCGTGGCCAAGTCCTGGCTGGTCCGTCAGCTCACCGGGTCGGCCACCGCCATCGGACTGGTGGTGGCGTTGCAGACCCTGCCGGTCCTGCTGCTCGGCCCGTACGGCGGAGTGGTGGCCGATCGGGTCGACAAGCGCAAGCTGATGATCGCCCTGCAGTCCATGATGGGCGTGCTGGCCCTCGTGTTGGGGCTGCTCACGATCACCCACCAGGTCAAGCTCTGGGAGATCTTCCTGCTGGCCCTGCTGCTCGGCCTGAACAACTGCTTCGAGAACCCGGCCCGGCAGGCCTTCGTGCTCGAGATGGTCGGCCCGGCCGACCTGCGCAACGCGGTCAGCCTCAACTCGGTGCTGGTCAACGTCGCCCGGGCGGTGGGTCCGGCGCTGGCCGGCGTCATCATCGCGGCCGGCGGCATCGGCGTCTGCTTCCTGCTCAACGCGGCGAGCTTCGTCGCCGTGGTCGCCTCGCTGATGGGCATGGACGTCGCCTCGCTGAGCCCCACCAAGCCGACGATCCGAGCGAAGGGCCAGCTCCGGGAGGGCTTCCGCTACGTCCGGCGCACCCCCGAAATCGGCGTGCCGTTGCTCATGATGGCCCTGGTCGGCTGCCTGGCCTACGAGTTCCAGGTCGTGCTGCCAGTGGTGGCCAAGGAGACGTTCGGCGGGGGAGCCCAGGTCTACGGCTTCATGACCGGCGCGATGGGCGTCGGCGCCGTGATCGGCGGTCTCTACGTCGCGGCCCGGGGCCGGACTGGCATGCGGGCCATGGTGAACTCCTCGGCCATCTTCGGCGTCGTCATCGCCGCCGCGGCCCTGGCGCCCACCTTGTGGCTTGAGTTGATCGCCCTGGCCGGAGTCGGCGCGGCCAGTGTCGGTTTCCTGTCAAAGGGAAACAGCACGTTGCAACTGCAGGCCTCGCCCTCGATGCGCGGCCGGGTGATGGCCCTGTGGGCGGTGGCCTTCTTGGGCTCGACGCCGATCGGCGGACCGATCGCCGGCGCGGTCAGCGAGCAGTTCGGCGGTCGCATCGGCCTCGCGTTGGGCGCGGTCTCCTGCGTGTTGGCGGCCATCCTCGGCCTGCTGGTGATGCGCCGGATGGCCGAGCGCAAGCGCGAGCAGACTCCGGAGCAGACTCCCGACCAGTCCCCGGATCAGGCTGGGATGTTGGGGTCCGCGCCGACTATCTGATTTCGGCCGGCCGCCTTGGCCGAGTAAAGGGCGCGGTCGGCTCGGGCCACCAGTTGCAGCGGGGTCTCGCTGCCGTCCCAGGTCGCGTGACCGAAGCTGCAGGTCTGCCCGTCCGGCACGGTGGTCCGCAGCCGGTCGAGCACCGGCGCCGCCTCGTGCTGGCCGCAGTCGGGCAGCGCCAGCGCGAACTCCTCGCCGCCCCACCGAGCTAGGAAGTCCACTTCGCGCAACGCCATCTTGGCCGCACCGGCGAAGGCCTGCAGTAGTTGGTCGCCCGCCGCGTGGCCGTGGGCGTCGTTGTACAGCTTGAAGTGATCCAGGTCGGCGATGCCCACGGTGAGGTCCGAGCCGGCGCGCTTGGCGGCGGCCATCAGCCGGCTCAGTTGGAGCTCCCAACCGCGCCGGTTAGGCAGCCCGGTCAGGTCGTCGGTCACCGCGAGCAGCTCCAGATTGCGCAGCATCCGCTCGTGCTGCAGGGCCAAACCGGCCTCGTCGGCCAGCAGCGCCAAGGCCCGGGTCGCCCGGTCGTTGAAGGCGTTCAGCGGCTCGGACCAGGACACGGCCAGCACGCCGACGAGTTGGGTGCGATCAGAGACCGGGTAGACGCACATCGACTGCGTGCCGTACTCGGCCAGCAGCGTGCGGGCGATCTTCGGGTGTTGCGCCGCCACCGGGATCTCGGCCGCCTCGCCGCTCAGGAAGACCTGGGCGACGACCGAGGCCTCGTCCAAGGGCAGCCGCAGCGCGCGCAGGCGGCCATCGGTGGTCGCGGTGACCGCGAGGCCGTCGTGCCGGTCGGGCTCGAAGATCGAGGCCAGACTGGCCCCGGACAGCTGCTTGGCCGCGTCGACGATGGTGGTGCGCGCGTCCTCGCCGCCGTGAATACGGCGCACGACCGCGGTGACCGCGGTCAAGTTGGCCTCGGACTCCCGCAAAGCGATCTCGGCCATCTTGCGGTCGGTGACGTCCTGGATGTGGGCCAGGGTCCACGGGCGGTCGGCCGGGCCGGCGGTCATGGTGACCGTCAGCCAGGCCCAGCGCACCTCGCCGCTCGGGCGGACGTAGCGCTTCTCCAGCCGCACCACGCCGTCGGCCGCGCTGGCCAGCAGGCGGTCGGCCCGAGCGTGGGAGGCCAGGTCGTCCGGGTGGGTGTAATCGGCGGCGCTGTGGCCGATTAACTCGGTCTCGCCGCGGCCGAGCAGCTCGCACAGCGCGCGGTTGGCCGCCACAAAACGACCGTGCTCGTCGGATAGGCCCATGCCGACCGGCGAGGCGTCAAAGGCGTTACGGAACCGTCGCTCAGATTCGACCAGGGCCAACGTGGTGCCGCCGCGGCGTGCCAATCGCGACAACGTCTGCCACATCGAGGTGTAACCCTTCTCGTCAGACACCAGATGGCAGTGACTCTAACTGTGAGTTGCTCCAACGTCGCGGAGGTTCCCACCCGGCTGTGGATAAGCCTCGACCTCGGTCGCCTTGGCCGACAGCCACACCTCGGCGCCACCGGCTAAGCCGAGCTCGGCCGCGGCCACCGCGGTGATGTCGACGAGCGCCGCCGGGGCGCCGGCCACCTCGACCCGGACCCGATCGCCGAGCAACTCTAGGCCGGTCACCCGACCGGGCCAGACATTGCGCGGGCTCGAGCCCTCCGGGCGCGTGGTGTGCAGCGCGATGGCACTCGGGCGCACCGCCACCAGGACGCGGTCGCCGCGGGCCAGTCCGGTCGGCGGCCCCGGGTCAACGCCGCTGGCGCTGAACGCGCCGCCCCCATCGAGGCGAATCTGGCCCTCGGACACCGTCCCCGCATAGAGGTTCAGCCCGACCAACCGGGCGATGTACTGAGTCGCCGGTCGTCGTGCGACCTCGGCCGGCGTTCCCTGCTGCACGAGTCGGCCATCCTCCACCACCATGAGCCGGTCGGTCATGACCATGGCCTCGAGCGGGTCGTGGGTCACCAGCAGCGTCGCCCCGTCGAAGGCGCCCAGGTGCCGCTTGAGCTCGGCCCGCACTTGCAGGCGGGTCCGCGCGTCTAAGGCGGCCAACGGCTCGTCGAGCAGCAGCAGCCGCGGTTGGACCGCCAGCGCGCGGGCCAGCGCCACCCGTTGGGCCTGCCCGCCGGACAGCTCAGCCGGCTTTCGCTTGGCGAACTCGGCCAAGTCGAAGCGCTCAAGCCAGTGCGCGGCTCGCTCGGCGGCCACCGAGCGGCTCTGGCCGCGGCTGCGCAGCCCGAAGGCGACGTTGTCCCGGACGGACAGGTGCGGGAAGAGCCGGTAGTTCTGA
>JAOPUY010000504.1 GCA_025963265.1 Frankiales bacterium
GCTCGTCAACCTGGAGCGCAACTGCCCGCTGGTGGTGCGCGCGCTGGGAGCGGTGCTGCAGGCCCGTCCGCATCGTCGGCCGGTGGTCGACAACATCATCTCCGAGACCTACGGCGGTTGGCTGGCCGAGGTGCCGCTGCGCGCGGCCAACATCCTGGTCATCGAGGACTTCGTCGCCGGGGCATCTCCGCTCGCCGCTTGATCGGGCGGCTGTGAGCGGGCTCAGACGGATCCGTCGAAACCGAGCTGGCGCCAGGCCTCGTACGCCCCCAAGGCCGCGGCGTTGGACAAGTTCAGCGAGCGCCGACCAGGGAGCATCGGTATCCGGACGCGCTCGCTCACATGCGGGTCGGCCAGCACCTCCTCGGAGAGTCCCGTCGGCTCGGGGCCGAACAGCAACACGTCACCCGGTCGGTACTCGACATCGGTGAACCAGCGCGCGGCCTTGGCCGTGAACGCGAACACCCGGTTGCCGCCCAGCGCCGTCCAGGCGGCGTCGAGGTCGGCGTGCACCTCGACCGTAGCCAGGTCGTGGTAGTCCAGCCCGGCCCGGCGCAGCTGCGGTTCGGAGAGGTCGAAGCCCAACGGCCCGATCAGGTGCAGCGTGCAGCCGGTGGCCGCGGCCATCCGTATCGCGTTGCCGGTGTTGGGCGGGATCTTCGGCTCGAGGAAGGCCACATTGAACATCCGCTGATGATGTCAGCCGCTCTCGGAGCGTCCCGTGCCCCCGAGCCGCCGACGCTCCGGAAGCCCGGGATTTCCGGGCTACCCGAGCAACGCCTGCAGGGCCTGCGCGTCATAAGGCGCCCGCACCTTGACGTCGTTGTCGAAGTAGACGTAGACCGCTAAACCGGCCCCCTCCCAGTCCCGCACCCGACCGGCCCACACCGCGAGCTCGTCCGGGGTGTAACCGCTGGTGTAGAGCTCGGCCGCGCCGTGTAAGCGCACGTAGACGAAGTCCGCGGTCACGTCGAACAACTGCGGCCACTGGCCGGCCGTCTCCGCGACCACGACGGCCACCGCGGACGAGCGGGTCATCGCGGTGAACTCGGCCGAGCGATAGCTCTCGTGCCGCACCTCGATCGTGTGGCGCAGCGGCCGGTCGACCGCGGTCCCAGTCCAACTTCGTCCGGTCAACCGCTGGTCGTGCCGTCGGGCTAGGTAGGCCGCCTCGCCGGTCGAGCGGGGCAGGGCGTCCAGGAATCGCTCGATCCGCTCAGGCTGAAAGGGCAGCGAGGGCGGCAGCTGCCACAGGATCGGCCCGAGCTTCTGGCCCAACGCCAGCACCCCGGAGGCGAAGAAATTCGCGACTGGGACGTCGACGTCGCGCAGCTTCTTCATATGGGTGATGAACCGCGGCCCCTTGACCGAGAACACGAAGTCCTCCGGAGTCTCCTCGGCCCAGCGGAAGAAGCTGACCGGCTTCTGCAACGCGTAGAAGGTGCCGTTGATCTCGATGCTGTTCAACCGCGACGCCGCGAAGCTCAACTCGCTGCGGTGCGGCAGCCCTTTGGGATAGAAGTCCCCGCGCCAGGGCGGATAGTTCCAGCCCGAGATTCCGACCCGCGCCATGCCGGTGAGCCTACGACGTGCCACGTCGCGGCCATCGCCAGGCAGACTGGACGGATGTCGCGCACGGTGGGAGTCGAGGAGGAGTTCCTGCTGCTCCGATCCTCAGCCGCGTTGGCCCCCGCCGGCGACGCCGTCGTCGAGACCGCGAACGCCGACGCGGAAGGGCAATTCGAGCACGAGCTCAAACGCGAGCAGGCCGAGATCGGCACCACTCCCCAGCACTCGCTCGTCGAGCTCGAACGGCAACTGCGACAGCTTCGGGCGGATCTGGCCGCGAGCGCCGCGGAGCACGGGGCCCGGCTCGCCGCGTTGGCCACCAGCCCGCTGCCCGGGCCGGCCACCACGACCCCCGACCCTCGCTACTACCGCATGACCGAGCAGTTCGGACGCATCGGAAGCACGCAACTCAGCTGCGGGATGCACGTTCACGTGTCCATCGACTCGCCGGAGGAGGGCGTCGCGGTGCTCAATCGGATTCGCCCGGCACTGCCGATCCTGCTCGCGTTGAGTGCCAATTCACCATTCCTGCAAGGCGCCGACACCGGCTATCAGAGCTACCGGCGCATCCTGTGGGGTCAGTGGCCCACAGCCGGGGTCACCGACGAATTCGCCGACTTCGCCGACTACGAGCGGGCGCGGGCGCAGCTGGTGGCGACGGGCGCGGCCATGGACGACGGCATGATCTACTTCGACGCGCGGCTGTCGGCCCGCTACCCCACCCTCGAGATCCGGGTCGCCGACGTTTGCCCTTACGCCCAAGACGCCTCGACGATCGCCGCGCTGGCCCGAGCACTGGTCAGCACGCTCGCCGCCGAGGCCAAGCAGGGCCGCGGCAACCCGCGCCTGCGTTCGGAGCTGCTGCGGGCCGCATCGTGGCGGGCCGCCCGGTACGGCCTGACCGGCGAGTTGGTCGACCTTACCCGGGCCAGCACGGCGCCGGCCTGGGACCTGATCGGCCGGCTCGTGGAGCGCGTCACGCCCGCCCTGACCGCGAGCGAGGACCTTGAGCTGGTCACCCAGGGGCTGACTCAGATCCAAGCCCGCGGCAACGGAGCCACCTTGCAGCGAAACGCCTTCGCCGCCGCGGGAAAGCTGTCCGACGTGATCGATGCCGTGGTCGCTCGGACCGCGCTCTGACGCGCTGCCTTATCGTTGTCACGCAGAATCGACCCAGAATCGACCCAGAATCGACCCAGCTCGACTCAGGCGCCGCGAGCCGCCGCGACCAGGAACGGACCCGCCAGTGCAGATCGGAGCCAGCCATCCGGCCTTCCGGGAGGTCCTGACGCTGCAGCGGAACACGGCCGACGGGGCCCGTCCGGACCAGCCGAACCGCACAGTGGCCGAGGGCTTGTGGGCGGGTCAGGCCGCGCTGGACGCAGAGGTCCGGATTCCGCTGTTCCTGTGGTGCGAGGACGAGCTGCGCGGCCCCGAGGCGGTCGCGTTGGCCAAGGCGTTGCGAGGGCGGGCGGTCGAGTCCTTCGAGGTCTCAGCCAAGACGTTCAAACGGCTTAGCGACCGGGACAAGCCCGACGGCTTGATCGCCGTGGTCGAGCTTGGCAGCTGGACGCCCGAGCGGTTGAAGCTCGGCGCGAGCGCGTTGCTCCTGATCGCGGACGGCATCGAGCAGCCCGGCAATCTCGGCACCCTGATCCGCACCCTGGACGCCTGCGGGGCCGACGCGCTGATCATGACGAACACCCGCACCCGGCGCACCAACACCAAGGTCTTCCGAGCCAGCCACGGCACCGTCCTGCGCATCCCTATCCTGGACTTCGACACCGTCGCCCAGGCCCAACGCTGGCTGGACGGCCAGCAATTCTCGGTGTATCTGGCCGACACCGACGGCGCTTCCCGCTACTCGAGCACCGCCTACCACCGGCGCAGCGCGTTGGTGCTGGGCAGCGAGCGCTTCGGCATCGACCAGCAGTGGTACCGCCCCGACGCCGAGAAGGTCTTCATCCCGATGTTGGGCAGCGCCGACTCGTTGAACGTCTCCATCAGCGCCGCGGTGCTGCTCTATGAGGCCCGGTCCCAGCTCGACGGCTGGCGGTGAGGAAACCCCATGCGGCAAACCCTGATCTTCGACGCCGATGACACCTTGTGGCACAACAACGTGTTGTTCGAGCGCGTGATCGCCGACTTCATCGAGTGGCTGGCCCATCCGAGCCTGGACCACGCGGCCATCCGGTCGATCTTCAACGACGTCGAGCGGCTCAACACCGCCACCCACGGCTACGGCAGCCTGGTCTTCCTCGGCAGCCTGGCCGACACCCTGGAGCGGACGCTCGACCGGCCGGCGACGGAAGCCGATCGGGCCCAGATCGCCGACTTCGCCGTCGCGCTGCTGGAGCATCGGGTCGAATTGATCGAGGACGTGCCGCAAACGCTGATCGCGTTGGCTCAGCGGCACGATCTGCTGCTGCTCACCAAGGGCGAGGCGGCCGAGCAACGACGCAAAATCGAGGTGTCGGGCATCGCGCAGCACTTTCGCAGCCTCAACGTGGTGCCGGAGAAGAACGTCTCGGTCTATGAGGACTTAGTCGCAGCCGAGTCCTTGAATCCGGACCGCACCTGGATGATCGGCAACTCCCCGAAGTCCGACATCCTGCCGGCCCGGCAAGCGGGGTTGCGGGCGGTCTTCATCCCGAACGAGTTCACCTGGGTGTTGGAGGAGGCCGCCCTGGACGACGCGGACCCGGGCGTGCTGCGGCTCGATCGCTTCGGTCAGCTGCTCGAGCACTTCTAAAATGCCGGGGCTGGCGGCGTTAGGCTTCGGCCATGGTCTTCGCCCTCACCACGTTCGCACTCGCCGCGTTCGTGATCGTGCTGCTGCCGGGTCCGGACACCCTGGTCACCCTGCGCAGTCTGGTGCGGGGCGGTCGCCCGCAAGCGGCCCGCACCGTCGGCGGAATCCTGTGCGGGCTGACCGTCTGGGTCGCCGCCGCCTCGCTTGGGCTCTCGACCCTGCTGCGAGCCAGCCATGACGGCTACACGGCGCTGCGATTCGCCGGCGCGGCCTACCTCATCTGGCTCGGTGTGCAGTCCCTGCGGATGCGGGCCAGCGCGCCCGACGCCCCCAGCGCCGCGACCGCGGGCACGAAGCGAACGTCGCTGCTGGGCGGCGGATTCTTCGCCGGCCTGGCCACCGACCTGCTCAACCCCAAGGTCGGGGTCTTCTTCGTCACCTTCCTGCCGGGCTTCGTCCCGAGCGGCTATTCGGTCGGCTGGACGTCGGCCCTGCTGGGGCTGATCTTCGTCGTCGAGACCGGGCTCTACTTCGCCGTCCTGCTCTCGCTGGCCAGCCGGGTCACCGCCTGGATGTCCAACCGGCGGATCCGCCGCCGGCTCGATCGAACCACCGGCCTGATCCTGCTCGGACTAGGCGCGCGCCTCGCCCTCGAGCCCTAGCCACGACCCTGCCTCGGCTCCGATCAGTGCCGCGGGGCGTACATGATCACGCCGACCCCGACCAGGCAGATCAGCGCGCCGATCAGGTCAAAGCGGCTCGGCCGAAACCCATCGAAGATCACGCCCCAGGCCAACGAGCCGGCCACGAACACACCGCCGTACGCGGCCAGGGTGCGGCCGAACTGCGAATTGGGCTGAGCGGTGGCGACGAAGCCGTACGCGGCCAACGCCAGCACGCCGCCGATGGCCAGCCACCACGGGCGGTTCTCGCGGACCGCTTGCCAGATCAGCCAGCACCCGCCGATCTCGGCGATCGCGGCCAGCACGAACAACAACACCGAGCGCAGGACCAGCATGGCCAGAGATTACCGTCCGGATTCAGGCCGACCGGCGGGCCCGCTCGGACCCGCAAGCACTCGCTAGTACTTGAGGACGAGGTAGCCGAAGTCCTCGCCGGCTAGGTCGACCGCGCCACGGACCAGGGGCGGTTCCTGCTCGCGACTGGCCGACAGGTGGGTGAAATCGCTCGTCACGAGCAGCAGCAGCGCGGCCGACAACTCCTCGGGCGGCATCGCCTGGCCGGGGTTGCTGCCGAACAGCGCCGAACTGGCGCCGGCGAGAAAGCCCTCGAGCAGGTCCTGGCCGGGCTCGACCGGGCTCCAGGTGCCCTCAAACACCTCTGGCGGCGAGCCCTCGGCTCGCACGATCTCGGCCACCAGGACGTAAGCCGCCCAGAATTCGTCCTCCGGCCGGTGCTTGTTGACGTCGAGGGAGTAAACGCCGGTGTCGGCGAAGATCCGGGCGAACTCGACCAGGGTCGGGTCCTGGCTAGGCGTGAACTCCGGCGGGTGTCCCCGCTCAGCCCGTTCGAGCAGGTGTTGCCGCAGCGAGCTGTGGTGAGTCATGCCGGTAACCGGTTCAAGCGGCGCGTCCGCGCCGAGCTCGAAGGTAGGTGACGCCGCGGTCGATCGAGACGATGACCAGCGCCGAGGCGGCTACGCCGACAACCGTGCCCCACGTGCCCCCCTGGCTGACGCCGACTATGAGCAGCAGCAGTCCGCCGAGCAGTCCGCCGATCGCGGCGACCGCGCGCATCGCCGGTCTGGGCACCACGCGCAGCAGTCGCCACGGATGCAAGCGTCGACCGGCCCGCGCTGCTTGCGGATCGGGAATCCCCAGCTCGGATTCCATCTCCTGCAGAAGCTGACGTTCGCGTTCGGAAAGCGTCATGGTCATCTCATATCTCGTCGTGCTCGGCAATCACCCGCGCCGTGCTTTGTCTCCGCGCTCGTTGCAAGGTCAACCACAACCGACGGTACGCCGATCGACGGTCCGGCGACGAGTCAACGAACGACAAGCCGGCCCGCTGCCTGGGCACTTATGGTCCTCACGCCGAGCTCTGGCGTCAACCACCGTGCTGGCGCCAAAGCTCGTTGGTGAACACGCCGTCGAGACGGTGGATCGCGAGCGCCGCCGCGGCCAGGGCCGGCTCCGGCGAGGCCACCGGCGGGCTGGAGACAGCACGCGCGGCGGTGCTCGGATCCAGCGACGGCGACATCCGGCGGCGGATGAGTCCCACCTGGCTGGCCAGCGCGCCCAGCGTCTTCCCGGCGGCCGGGCTGGCCGGCGCCAGCGCCATCCGAGGTGGGCTCAGCGCCGAGCGGACGTCGCTCAACGCGGCGATGACGTCCACGACATGGGACGGGGCGGCCGGGTCCGAACCGGCGGAGCGGCCCAGCGTCCGGCGGTGCAGCGCGAACGCAGGCAGGAGCTGGCGCAACTCCTCGACCCGGTGACCGAACGCCTCGGCCGTGGCCGGCGCCGCGGCCGGATCGGTGCGCAACGCCGCGAGGTGCGCGCTAAGCGCGGCCAGCGCGCCAGCGGCCCGACTGCGAAAGACGTCGCCGCTGCGGACCGGCAGCAGCCACCAGCTGACGCTCACGCCGATCAGCGCTCCGATGGACACCCCGCCCAGGCGCTGCACCAGCTCATTCGACCCGCTGATCCCGTAGAAGCCGTTGAGCAAGGCCAACACGGCGGTGACGCCGGCGGCCCAGAAACCGTAGCTGCGCGCCCGTAGCCAGACCGCTAGCGCCAGGACCACGAAGATGAGCACCACCGCGGTGCGGTCACCGGCCGCAAAACGCGCGGCCAGCAGGGTGGCCACCGCCGTTCCCGCACCGGCTCCGGCCAGCCGCAACACGCTCTTGTGCAGCACGTCGCCCCGGCCGCGGTTCCCGCTGCACACCAGATAGCAGGTCAGCACGACCCAGGGCCAGTGTTGCGGGTAGAGCCTGTGGCCGACGAGGAAGGACAATCCCAACGCCACGCCCAGTTGGGCCGCCATCTTGGTGCTGGCCGGTACGCGCCTGGAGGTCGGCCGAGCGCCGTCGGGCTCCGGACCCCGGGCCCGCGGCGGCGTTGGCCGACGGATGAGCGTCGACGCCGCGCCGGGCTCGGGCAACCATCCCAGGCGATGCCCGAGCCAGGTGACCAGGGTGACCCAGCTCAGCGCGATGAGGGCGATCACGGCCGGCCACAGGCTGTGCGCCGTCGCTTCGCTGACCGGGACCGGGACGACCAGGATGCCAATGAACGGCAGCGAGATGAGGCTGCCGACACGCGAGGCGACCGGTCCAAACCGGCGTAGCCAGACCGCTCCGCTTAACGCGAGGACGAAGAGGGCGTCGCCAAGGGCGACGTGCTCGATCATGAGGTTGCCGACCCGCCCGGCCAGGATGGCGACGATGGGCAAGGTGAGCGCCCGCCGGCCAAGCTCCCGCCATCCGGCGGCCGAGGCCGTCCGACTCAGAGTCAAGGCGAGCACCACCGCGAGGATGGCGACGTCGGAGTGCAGGTGCGCCGGAGTTTCGAGCAGCAACGCGGACCCGAAGCTCAACAGCACCGCGGCCATCGTCAGCAGCGCCGGGTGAACACCGGCGCCGGCGGACGGCCGGCCAGCGCGGAGCTGCGTCCACCAGTCTTTGCTAAGCATTCGCTTCCTACTAGTCACTCTGAATGCGCGATTGCGCTGGGGATAAGGTCCCACCGTCCTCGCTCGTTAGTAAGTGATACCGTATGAATGTGGCTAAGGCAACCGCGTCGGCAACCGCAGACATTCGCCGCGGGGTGACCCGGCTGGCGCGCCGAATGCGCGCTGAGCGCCCGCTCGGCGCGCTCAGCGGAAACAAAATCGGCGTGCTGAGCTATCTGCACCGGGAGGGCGAGGCGAGCCCGACCGACATCGCCCTGGCCGAGCACCAGCAACCGCAATCGCTCACTCGGGTCTTCGCCGAGTTGGAGCTCGCCGGCCTGCTCCGGCGCCGCAAGAATCCCAACGACGGGCGCCAGTCGATCCTCGAACTCACCGAGTCGGGGCGTGAGGCCCTGCGTTCAGACATACTCTCGCGCGACCGCTGGCTAGCCGAGGCCCTCGACTCGTTGACCGAGACCGAGCGTCAGGTGTTGGCCCTGTCGGCGGCAATCATGAACCGGCTGGCCGAGTCGCCCTCGGCCGACGCCCAGCTGGCTCAGCCGCGTCCCGAGTCGTTGGCCCTCGGCTAACGCGCCTGGTCTCGGCATCGGCTCACATCGACCGCTGACTGGCCGATGTTCTCCCCCGGAGGCGGACAACATTCCGCCGAGAATCAGCGCTGCCCCCAGCGCGCGATCCGTTATACGGAGAGGCCCCCACGTGTTCCAGTCCGCAGCTGTCGGCTTGCGCAAGTCTCATTGGCACAAAGCCGCGGCTGGAGGCGTTGGCATCATTATCGCCGGCGCTGGGTTGCTGGCCTTTTCCCCCACCGCGGTGGCCACGACCTCAGCCTGCACGGACGGTTCCACCCCCGCCTCCGGAGCCACCGTTTCCTGCTCGGCCGCGGGCAATTACACCCTCCACCTGCCCGCTAACACGCTCTCGGTCGATCTCGACGTCATCGGCGGCGGCGGGGCCGGCGGCCGGTTCACCAGCGGCGGAAACGCCGCCGAGCTCACCGGCACACCGACCTTGCCTAACGGCACGACCGCCCTGTACGTGGTGGTCGGCGGCGGCGGCCTGACCCACACCAACATCGGAGACATCGGCGTCACCGGCCTCGGCGGCGCGGGCTCGGCCGTCTTCGCCCTGGATTCGTCCAACGCCGTCCTCGGCAAGGTGGCCATCGCCGGCGGCGGTGGCGGTGGCGGCGCCTTCGCCGGCTCCGGCGGAGACGCTGGGAGCCCGGGAATCGCTGGGATCGGCTCCATCGCGGGCGGTGCGGCCGTGGGCGCGACGCCCGGCGCGGCGGGCACCCCCGACACCAGCAACGGCGATTCCGGTGCGAACGGCACCGCCGGCACCACCACGTCCGGGACAACGCTCGGCACCGGCGGGGCCGGTGGCGCTCAACCCACTGGCGG
>JAOPUY010000074.1 GCA_025963265.1 Frankiales bacterium
GATGTGCGCCCGGCGGTGCGTGAGATCAGCGGTCCCTCGCGCTGGTGATCGGCCCGGTCCGCTGATCGACCCCACCCGGGCGGTTATTTGTAGGCGTACGATTATTAGCGTGGCTAAGCACTTTGAGATCCTCCCATGACCGAGCTGACGCCGGCCCGCCGTAAGTTGATTCTGGCGATCTGCTGCATGAGCCTGCTGATCGTCGGGATGGACAACACCATCGTCAACGTGGCCTTGCCCTCGATTCGGAAAGACCTGAACGCATCCGTCTCCGGGCTGCAGTGGACGATCGACGGCTACACCGTCGTACTGGCCAGTCTGCTGATCTTGTCCGGCTCGACCGCCGATCGGCTGGGGCGTCGCCGGACCTTCCAGACGGGGCTGGTGCTGTTCACGCTCGGCTCGTTGTTGTGCAGCCTGGCCCCGGGGCTGGGCTGGCTGATCGCGTTCCGGATGGTGCAGGCGGTCGGCGGGTCGATGCTGAACCCAGTGGCCATGTCCATCATCACCAATGTCTTCACCGATCCCCGTGAACGCGCACGCGCGATCGGCGTCTGGGGCGGGGTCGTCGGGCTGAGTCTGGGCGTCGGCCCAGTCGTCGGAGGCCTGCTGACCGAGACCATCGGTTGGCGCTCGATCTTCTGGATCAACGTCCCGATTGGTGTCGCCGCGGTCATCCTGGCTGCCTTCTTCGTGCCTGAGTCCCGCGCCGCCCGAGCTCGACGACCCGACCCCGTCGGCCAGGTGTTGGTCATCGTGGCGTTGTTCAGCCTGACCTACGCCATCATCTCCGGTCCCCGACTCGGCTGGGGTTCGACCGCGGTCTGGCTGATCTTCGGAGTCTTCGTGCTCGCGATGGCAGCGCTGCTGCTCTATGAGCCGCGACGCCTCGATCCGCTCATCGACCTGCGATTCTTCCGCAGCGCGCCCTTCTCCGGCGCGACCGTGATCGCCATCTGCGCGTTCAGCGCCTTCAGCGGGTTCCTCTTCCTCAACACCCTCTACCTGCAGGACGTGCGGCACCTCAGCGCTTTGCAGGCCGGTCTGTTCACGCTGCCGTTGGCCGCGATGACCCTGATCTGCGCGCCGCTTTCCGGGCGGGTGGTCGGCACCCGCGGGCCGCGCCGGCCGCTGTTGGTGGCGGGGATCGCGATGGCCGTCGGGACCCTGGCGTTGACCGGCTGGACCGAGCACTCGAACTACTACTACCTGCTCGGCGCCTACGTCGTCTTCGGCATCGGGTTCGGCACCGTCAACGCGCCCATCACCAACACCGCGGTCTCCGGGATGCCCCGGGAGCAGGCCGGGGTGGCGGCCGCGATCGCGTCGACCAGCCGGCAGATCGGGGCCACGCTCGGCGTGGCCGTCGTCGGCTCAGTGGCGGCCTCCGGGCTGTCCTCCTCGGTGCCCGACGCCTTCGTCGACGCCACCCGGCCGGCCTGGTGGATCATCACCGGGCTCGGGGTCGCCGTCCTGCTGCTCGGTCTGGCGACCAGCGGCGCGTGGGCCCGCGAGAGCGCGCGCCGCACGGCTGAGCGCCTCGATCAGCCCAGCGACGAGCGCGAGTTGGCGGCGGGTCGAACGTGACCGCTGAGGACTCAGCCGCCGCTCAGGCCTGGCAAGCGATGCGCTCCCTGGTCCTGGACAGCAACGACAAACGCGAGGCCGTGAGCGCTGCCCTCGGCATGAGCTTCATCCGCGCGAAGGCCCTGCGCCACTTGGCGCCAGGCCCGATGAGCATGAGCGAGCTAGCCAAAAGCCTGGCCACCGACGCCTCTTACACCAGCATCGTGGTCGAAGACTTGGCGGCTCGGGGCCTGGTCGGGCGGAGCGTCCACCCGGCGGACCGGCGGGTCAAGATCGTGACGATCACCGCGACCGGGCTGGACGCCGCGCAGCAGGCCGAGCGCATCATCGGCGCCCCGCCGCCGGCGTTCCGGGCCTTGGCCGAGGAACGCCTGGCCACGCTGCTGGGCCTTCTCGATGAGCTGCTGTCGATCGAGGCCCGCTCGAGCGGGGACTCGCTCGAGACAGCCTGAGCGCCGGCTTATTGCCCGGTGAGGATGTCGGCCGCCTCGGTTACTGTTCCGCCATGCCAGCAACCTCGTCCGACACCGCGCCCGCCGTCAGCGTCGACTCGCTCGTCAAGACGTTCGGCGGTTCGGTGCGCGCCTTAGACGGCGTCAGCTTTCAGATTCCGTCGGGCACGGTATTGGGGTTGCTCGGTCCCAACGGCGCCGGCAAGACCACCGCGGTCCGTGTGTTGACCACCTTGCTCCGGCCGGACTCCGGCCGCGCCCGAGTCGCTGGAATCGACGTCCTGGCCGATCCGGAGGCCGCGCGGCGGGTCATCGGCCTGGCCGGCCAGTACGCCGCGGTCGATGAGGCGCTCACCGGCGCGGAGAACCTGCAGTTGGTCGGCAGCCTGAATCATCTGCCGCGCGCCGAGCGCAAGGTGCGCTCGCGCGAGCTATTGGAGCAGTTCGGCTTGTCCGAGGCCGCCGACCG
>JAOPUY010000613.1 GCA_025963265.1 Frankiales bacterium
GTGCAGGATGGTCGAGCGATGGCTGTAGACCACGCATTTCGGATTGCCAGTGGTGCCCGAGGTGTAGCACATGCCCGCCGCCAACCGCTCGTCGGCGACGTGGAACTCGGCCGGCTTGGCCTGGGCCAGCAGCTGCTCGTAGTCGAGCACCCGCGGGTCCTCGGGCAACTCGTTGGCGACGCCGTCGTCCATCACGATCACCTGACGAACGCTGGGCATCGTCGTGATCAGCGGCCAGAACACCGGCAGCAGCGAGCGGTCGATGAAGATCGCCTCGTCCTGGGCGTGGTTGACGATGTAGGTCACTTGCTCCGGATACAGCCGGATGTTCACGGTGTGCAGGACCCGACCGGTGGCGGGCACGCCGAAGTACAACTCGAGATGACGGCCGGAGTTCCAGCCGAAGCTGCCGACTCGAGCGTCTGGACTCAAGCCGAGGTCAGCCAGGGCCCCGCCGAGCCGGCGTACCCGCTCGGCCCATTGGCGGTAGCTCATTCGCTGGCGGCCGGTAGGCGAGTTGGTCGTGACGTTTTTCTCGCCGTAGTGCCGCTCGACGTGGTGGAACATGGCGTCGATCGTGAGGGCGCCTTCCTGCATGTAGCCGAGCATGGCTGCACTCTCCCGTGGTCAGCGGCCCTAGCGCGGGTTCGCTAGACCGAGCTCATAGTGCGTCGCCCGGGGCTTGGCGCGCCACCTCATCCGCGTGGCGGTCCAGCCAGATCGCGTGGCAGTCCACGCAGAGGTCCTGGACCGGCGGCGTGGACGCCGCGTTGGTGAACGTGCCGTCGGCGGTTATGTAGGCCACGTCGGCCGACTCGGTCTGACGGTCGAAGATCGGGCGCCCGCACGCGGCGACGCCATGGGCCGAGCTGTACATCAGATGGAAGATGCCGGTGGCTGGGTGCTTGGCCCGCATCCACATCTGCTCGGGCGGCCGACCGTTCATGCGACGACGATAGCGCGCACGCATGAGTGTCACCGGTAGGCGACAGGAACCGGGCGGCACATAGCGAAGCCGCTCGGGCTCTCGACCTACGGGGGAAGGCGGAGAGAACTGAGCGGCTTCAGTTGATTACGCTAAGTCATCGAATGCCGTTTGGCAAGCCCGAAGCGTGAATTTGTTCAGCGTGGCCTTCAGCTGGCGGTGAACCAGCGCCGGCGTCCTCGCCGCGAGCCCTCGTCCGCCTCGGCCGCGTGCGTGGGCCCGTCGCCGTTCGCCGGGTTGGCCACGACGCTCGGGTCGGCCTTGAGCTCGCGCAGGAAGCTCCGGCCGACCTCCACCACGGCATCGCGATTGTGGGTGTAGAAGTAGTCGAATCGGCGTTGGGAGTCGGGCCCGGTGTCGCCGCAGTCCCGGGCGACGAACGCCGCCGCGTAGTGCGGGCTGATCACGATGACGATCCACTCCCGGTACAGCCGGCTGCCCAGCCCGAGCGGACCGGTCTGGTAGCGCGGGTCGGTCTGGGAGTCGAGGTTGTCGGCCAGCACCACCGTCAGGGCGTTGAGTTGGGACAGCTGCTGATAACGCTGGCGTTGGCGCTCGGTGAAGAAGGCCCGGTCCTGAAAGCTCGCCAACAGCACCGCCGACTCGGCCCCGCGCGCGCTGTGCGCCTCCAGGTGCCGGCTGATGTGCAGCAGGTAGCGCTTGGGCGCCCGCTGGGGCTCCTGCCGCTGAGCCAGCAGCTCGAACGGCGTCAAGCCCTCGAACGGGGCGATGCGTTGGCGCAGCGGGATCGCCTGCCGCGGGTCGGCGACGCTGGGCGGCAGCTCGCCCGGCGTGCCATAGCGGTAGCCCTGGCCGTAGGTCGCCCCGAAGACCCGGGCCATTCGCTCGTCGTCCTCGGTCTCGATGCCCTCGGCCAGGATGACCGCGCCGGCGTCCTCGGCGTAGGCCCGGACGGCCGCGGTGATCGAGGCGGCGGTGTCGGCCGGGACGGAGCGGATGAGCCGCATGTCCAGTTTGACGACGTCGGGTCGGAGGAACGGCAGCAACGCGAGGGACCCCGCTTCGGCCCCGACGTCGTCCAGTGCGACGCCCCAGGAGTCCTGACGGGCCGAATCGGTCGCGCGCAGCAAGTCCGTGACGTGGCCCTCGGCGTTGCGTTCCACCACTTCCAGGATGACCCGGAGCTCGGTGCGGGCCTTGGCCAGGGCCGGTTGCAGGTGAGCCGGGCACTCGATGGCCAGTCCGGCCGGCTCCACGTTGATCAGCCAGGACAGGCTCGGCGAGAGCTGGGCCTCGGCGGCGGCCTGCATCGCGTGGATCCGCAGCAGCCAGTCCAGCTCGCCCAAGCGCTCGGCCTCGGCCGCGGCGGCGATGAGGACGGCCGGCGACTCGAAGGCGGTGCCGACCGGTCCGCGGGAGAGCGCCTCGAAGCCGACCACGGCGCCGGAGATGAGGTGGACCACCGGCTGGAACAGCGTGCGGACCAAGCCGTCGTCGATGATCGAGTGGATGCTCAGCGGGCCGGAGTTCCGATGCGCGCCCGCTGCGCCACGCACGCTGGACCGGGACATCACCCCTGCCCGATCGTCCGATCATTGGTGGACTTGAGGGCGCGGCGTATCACCAATCGGACACGACGACCTTGCCGATCATCGAACCGGCCGAGACCTGCTGATGGGCTTGCTGGATGTTCGCGGCGTTGATCGGCGAGAGCTCGCTCGCCAGCGTCGTGCGCAGGCCGCCGGAGTCGACCATCGACGACACGGCGGCCAGCAGCCGGTGCTGCTCGATCATGTCCGGGGTGCCATAGACCGACCGGGTGAACATCGAGTGCCAATGCCAGGCCACGCTCTTGGACTTCAACGACATCAACCCCGCGCCATCGGACTCGTCGATGACCGCGAGATGCCCGAACGGCTTGATCAGCTCGGCGTAGCGGTCGAGGTTGCCCGGCGTCCGCGGGCTGAACAAGTACTCCACGCCCGACGGCGCCAGGGCGTGCACCTCGGCCACCAGATCGCCGTGGTGGTCGACCACGTGCTGGGCGCCCATCGTCCGGGCCCACTCGGCGCTCGCCGGCCGGCTGGCCGTCCCGATCACCTCCAGGTCAGTCATCGTCCGGGCCAACTGGCAGATCATCGAGCCGACGCCGCCGGCGGCCGCGACGACGAGCAGCGTGCCCGTCGAGGCCGGGCCCAGCCGCAGCCGGTCGAAGAGCACCTCCCAGGCGGTGATGGCGGTCAACGGCAGCGCGGCCGCCTCGGCGAAAGACAGCGAGGCCGGCTTGGGCCCCACGATCCGCTGATCGACCAAATGGAACTGCGAGTTGGTGCCGGGCCGGTTGATCGCCCCGGCGTACATCACGTCCTCGCCCACCTCGTACAGCGTCACCTCGGAGCCGGTGGCCACGACGGTCCCGGCCGCGTCGTAGCCGACCACCTTGAACTCGCCGGCCGCCGCCGGTCGTCGGGCCTTGGTGTCGACCGGGTTGACGCTCACCGCCTGCACCCGCACCAGCAGGTCGTGCGGCCCGGGCGTGGGGACCGGGAGCTCGACATCGAGGGCCGACTCGCCGGACTGGCTCTGAGCGAAGGCGACGGCGCGCATCAGTTCGGTCATGATCCAAAACTACTCAGCCGGCCATCCCGGCGGGCCCGCCCGCGGGCGATAGGGTCGGCCCCCACACCGGGCGGAACTGCGCAGCCGGTCGCATCGTTCAGTTATCGGGCGCGCGGACTCCCTCCGCGCAGCGAAACACCTACAGCGACATTGGAGTCACCGTGGCAGTCAGCTTGACCAAAGGCGGGAACGTCTCGCTCACCAAGGAAGCCCCCGGCCTGACGGCGGTCACCGTCGGTCTCGGCTGGGACGCGCGCACGACCGACGGCCAGGCCTTCGACCTCGACGCCTCGGCCATCGCGTGCAACGCCTCGGGCAAGGTCGCCTCCGACGCGTACTTCATCTTCTTCAACAACCTCAAGAGCCCGGATGGCTCCATCGAGCACACCGGGGACAACATCACCGGCGAGGGCGAGGGCGACGACGAGCAGATCAAGGTGAACCTCGCCGGGGTCCCAGCCGAGATCGACAAGGTGATCTTCCTGGTCTCGATCTATGACGCTGAGACTCGCAACCAGTCTTTCGGCCAGGTCCGCAACGCCTTCATCCGCGTCGTCAACCAGGCCGGCGACACTGAGATCACCCGCTATGACCTCTCCGAGGACGCCTCGACCGAGACCGCGATGGTCTTCGCCGAGCTCTACCGCAACGGAGCCGAGTGGAAGTTCCGCGCGATCGGACAGGGCTACGCCTCGGGCCTGGCCGGAATCGCCCGCGACTACGGCGTCAACGTCTAAGCGCACCGGTTGGCCGCTCCCGAGTTCGCGGTCGGCCGCCGAGCGCAAGCCGCACGGTCCGCGACCCGGCACGGGGGCCGCGGACCTCGCTGTCTCGCGGCGCACACCGCAGATCCCGCGATCGCGCCCGAGAGCATGATTGAGTCGCACCGGCGACTCGATCAGAACCCGCCCGTTGCGGGCGGGGGCCCTGGTCGACAGCGACCAGGAGCACGAAGAAGGAGGAAGCAGATGTCGGTAAGTCTGGCCAAGGGCGGCAACGTCTCGCTGACCAAGGAGGCGCCTAATCTCAAGGCCGTCATGGTCGGCCTCGGCTGGGACGAGCGGACCACGAGCGGCGCGGATTTCGACCTCGACGCCAGCGCCTTGATGCTCAACGCGTCCGGCAAGATCCTCTCTGACGCTCATTTCGTCTTCTTCAACAACCTCAAAAGCCCGGACGGCTCGGTCGAGCACAC
>JAOPUY010000010.1 GCA_025963265.1 Frankiales bacterium
GTGACGATCGAGGACATGGCGGCCCGGGTGATCGCCTACTCGCGATCCGGCGACGAGGTGGATGTCCTACGTCGGCTCTCGATTCTCGGCCGAAGCGGACCGGAGGACTATCTGGCGCTGCTACGCACGTGGGGGGTCTATGACCGGCTGGCCGCCTCGGAGGAGGTGGTCGAGATCGCCGAGCATCCCGAGTCCGGCGTGCGGCGCCGCTTGGCCGTCGGCGTCTTCGCCGGGACCCGCCAACTCGGGGTGATCTGGGTGCAGCAGGGGACGCACGAGTTCGGTCCGCACGCGCGGCAGGCCCTTATCGGCGCGGCCCGGATCACCGCCGAGCACCTGGTCGGGGGCGCGAGTGCCTTTGCCACCCGGGGCAATCCCCGTCCGGGCGGCTTAGCTGACCTGCTCTCGGGCCGGGTGGCCGACCTGCCCGAACTGGCGGCCCGCGGCTCGCGCGCGCCGTGCGCGGTCGCTGTGGTCGCTGTGGTCGATGCCGCCGAAGCGGCTTCCGGCGCCAACGAGACCGAGCCGAGTGACCCGGCGGCGCGCCGCCTGCTGCTGGGCGAACTCACCTCGATTCTCAAGTTGCACGCGGCTGGCTTTCGCCGAAACGCCCTCGTCGAGGTCGTCGAGGATCAGGTCTGCCTGCTGCTGCCGGCGCTGGAGTCGGCGGGTTCGGCGTCCGCGTTCTTGGCGGCGGCCCTGGCCGACGCCCAACGGCACCTGCCGCTCACGGTGCGCGCGGCCATCGGACCATTGGTGGCCCAGCCCGCAGACGCGCGGCGGTCTCTCCTCGGCGCCGAGCGGGCGCTGTCGCTGGCTGGCGCCGGCGCTGCACGGAGCGAGGACGATCGATCCGTTCCGATAACGCTGTTCGACTCCGTCCGCACCCGATTGGTGACGGAGGCCGCCAGCCGAGCCGCGGCGACGGGACAGGATCCGGCGCTGCCCGCCCTCGACCGGCTGATCGAGGGCCAACCGGCGATCGCCCGCACGCTGCTGAGCTATCTGGAGTCCGGCGGCCAGGTCGCCCCGACCGCGGTTGAGCTCGGCGTGCACGTCACGACCGTTCGCTACCGCCTGCGCCGGGCCGCTGAAGTGGCCGAGCTGGATCTCAGCGACGCCGACGATCGCTTAGCCGCGCAACTGATTCTGCGGTTCGCTTTCCGTGCCCGGGAAATCAAGGCATGATTTAACTTCCAGCAGAACAGACGCGACGACGGGGATCGCTCGACGGTGGTATCAGCAACCCACCGGGAAGGCTCTACCTGTCATGACGAACGATGCGGGCGCGCTCGGACAGTCCAGGCGCGTGGTGCTGCTCGCCGAGGACGATCGAGATATCCGAGAGCTGATAAGCCTGAAGCTGACTGGGGCCGGATTTACGGTCGTGGCCGTCAGCGACGGAGCAGCCGCGCTGGCCGCGGCGGCGGAGTCGGTCCCCGATCTCGCGCTGCTCGACGTGATGATGCCGTTCCGGTCCGGGCTGGAGGTGACGCGGGCGCTGCGCGCCGATCCCCGCACCGCGGACGTGCCCGTGATCTTGCTCACCGCCCGCAGCCAGGAGTTCGACGTCGAGTCGGGATTCGTCCTCGGCGCCAACGATTACATCGTCAAGCCGTTCAGCCCGCGCGAGTTGGTGGAACGCGTTCGCGCCGCGCTAGCGAGCCCGCTCACGCTCATCGAGGTCAGCGAGTGATCGGTCGCAGTCGAACGATCGACCGGCTCACGTCGGTGATTGAGCGCCTCAGTCGAGGCGACCTGACCGCGACCGCGACCGAGAGCGACGGCCCGGGCGAGGTGCGCACGCTCGCCCGTTCGATCAACTCCCTCGGCAACCGCGCCCGTTCTGAGGCGGCGGTCGAGCGGGAGGCCGAGCTGTTTCGCCAGCGGTGCCGGCTGATCTCGGCGACGATCCGGCGGACGAGCAACGCCAACCAGATGGCTGAATACCTGGTGCGCGGCGTGGGGCAGGCCTTCGAGGCCGATCGGGTCTGGCTCCAGACGTTCGCCGACGAGCGCGTCCCCGCGGTGGCGAGCCAGTGGCACCAGGAGCGGTTGGCGCCGTTTCCGACCGCGCTCGGCCACCATGTCGAGGCGGCGCGCACGCTGGCCGACCGACTCTGGCAGACGGCCGACATCATCGTCATCGAGGATCAGCGCAACTACGAGCCGACCCCGGCTGGCGCCGCCTCGCACGCCATCGCCCGCGACCTCGGCACGACGGCTTCGATCGTGGCCCCGATCGGCGATGGCTCGAGCGCGTTCGGCATCCTCTGGATCTCGATGGCCGATCACAGCCGGCGGTGGTCGCACACCGAGTGCGGGGTGGCCCTGCATCTGGCCACTGACCTGGCCCACAGCCTCGTGCAGGCCCACACGATCTCTCAGCAGGCCGAGGCGGTGCGGATGCTGCGGGAGTTGGATCAGGCCAAGGCTGACTTCATCTCGACCGTCTCCCACGAGCTGCGCACACCGCTGACCACCATCACCGGCTACTTGGAGATACTGCAAGACGGTGAGGCCGGCCCGTTGCCCGCGGCGGCCCTGGAGGCGTTGTCGATCATCGACCGCAACGCGGTCCGGTTGCGCAACTTGATCGAGGACCTGCTGACCCAATCGCGCATCGACGCCGGCCGCTTGCGGTTGGACATCGCCTCGGTGGCGCTGGGCAGCCTGCTGGGCGACGTCCGAGCCTCGCTGTTGCCGATGGCCACGTCGGCCTCGGTCACGGTGAAGCCGCCGGTCGGGCCTTACTCCCCGCACATGCGCGACGACGGCCCAGTCGGCCCGGTGATCCAGGGCGATCCGCATCAGTTGGAGCAGGTGTTCACCAACCTGCTCTCGAACGCAATCAAATTCTCTCGCCCGGGTGGCACCGTTTCGCTCAATTACGGCTGCGACGAGGACGGGGACGGCGTGTTCATCCAGGTCGCCGACACCGGCATCGGCATTCCCGAGCATGACATCGCGCGGTTGTTCGACCGGTTCTTCCGCGCCTCCAACGCGACCGCGGCAGCGTTGCCTGGCACCGGTTTGGGATTGGCGATCGTGCGGGAGATCGTGCACCGGCACGGCGGAGCGGTCGACGCCGAGTCGACGCTGGACGCCGGCACCACCCTCACGGTCTGGTTGCCCCTTCGTCTGCCGCCGCAACTGGCTTCGGAGTCCTGAGCGCCGCCTCGGCCCGAAGCTGGCGTCGGCGTTGGCGCTGGCGGACGAGCGCGCCGACGCCCACCACGAGCAGGGCCAGCACGAGCAGCAGGGGCAGGAACGGAATCAGGTAGCCCGCCAAGGCGGCCAGCCAGTTCAGCGTGGCGGTGAAGCCGTGCCAGCCGGAGCGCAATGCCCCGAGGAAGCCGACCGCGTGCTGAGCCGGCGCGGCGACGGGCTTGGCCCCCGCCTCGGACAGGTGGATGGTCAACGTCGACAGGGCGATCTGGTCGTTGAGCGCTCGCTGCTGGGCCAGCGTGGATTCCAGCGTCGACTCCCGTTGGCTGAGGTCGTTCTCCAGGGTGACGAGGTCGGTGATGGATCCCGAATGAGAGAGGAAGTCCTGCAGCCGAGCCACGCTGGTCTGCAGCGCGGCGACGCGGGCGTTCACGTCGGCGTGGGCGGCGGTGACGTCCTCCCCTTCGATCGTGCGACTGACTTCCCGGCCCTGTCTCACGGTGTCATCGATCGCGGCCTGCAGCCGATCCGGCGGCAAGCGCAGCACCAGGTGGGCCGAGCGGTTGCTGCCGTTGGTCGAACG
>JAOPUY010000056.1 GCA_025963265.1 Frankiales bacterium
CAGCGGCTGCAGCATCGGCCACCCGATCAGCGCGTCCGGCACTCGGATGATCAACACCCTGGTCTATGAGCTCCAGCGTCGCGGCGGCGGACTCGGCCTCGCGTCGATGTGCGCCGGCGGCGGCATGGGCGGCGCCGTCCTCATCGAGGTCTGAGCCTCGGCTCACTCGCTGACGGGCTTAGGGCACTGAAAGTCTTAGGCACTAAAACACCGGATGGCCTCGAGGAAACTCGAGGCCATCCGGTCGTTATCGGGGTCCTAGCGGGTTAGCTGCTGAGCAGTTTCCGTAGCGCCTCGTTGTCCTCGGTGCTCGGAATCCACTCCGCCGCCGCCACGTTGGCCCGGACCTGCTCGGCTGAGGTCGCGCCGGAGATGACGCTGGCCACGGCCGGTCGCGCGGCGAGGCCGCCGATGGCCACCTCGAGCAGCGAGATTCCCCTTTCCGCGGCGAAGGCTTCTAGCTTCTCCACCACGTCGAACGTCTCGTCGGTGAGCTGCGCCTGCATCTTCCAGACCTTGATCCGGCTGTTGTCCGGCGCGTCCTCGCCCCGACGGTATTTGCCGGTCAACAGACCGCTGGCCAGCGGGAAGTAGGGCAGCAGCCCGATCCCGTAGTGCTCCAACGCCGGCACCAGCTCCTTCTCGACCGAGGTCTTGAGCAGGCTGTACTCGTTCTGGGCGCTGATGAACGGCTCGAAGCCGCGGGTCTGGGCCGTCCAGTGCGCGTCAGCGGTCTGAAAGCCGCTGAAGTTCGAATGGCCGAGGTAGCGGATCTTGCCCTCGCGCACCAAGTCGTCGAGCACCGAGAGCGTCTCGCCGATCGGCGTCTTGAGATCGGGTTGGTGCATCTGGTACAGGTCGATCCAATCCGTGCGGAGTCGACGCAGCGAGGCCTCGACTGAGCGGCGGATGTAGCGCCGCGACCCGCGGGCGCCCCAATCGGCCCCGTTGCCGTTGCCGCTGCGGGCCGCGTCGGAGCCGAATTTCGTGGCCAGGATGACGTCGTCCCGCCGGGCGCCGAGCAGCGCGCCGATGTTTTCCTCGGACTTTCCATAGCTGTCGGCGGTGTCGATCAACGTGACACCAGCGTCCAGCGCGGCGTCGAGCACCTCCCGGCAACCGTCCAAATCGAGTTTGAGCCCGAAGTTGTTGGCGCCGAGCCCGACGACCGAGACCGTCAAGCCTGAATTGCCTAATCGGCGAAATTTCATTGAATGCCTTCCGTGTGGGTAGACCTGTTCATTCTGAGGTCATCAGCATCGCGCCCGAGAACGGGCCGACCGCATTGGCCCAGACCGCGACCTTGGCGTCGGGCACTTGGCGCGCGCCGGCCTCGCCCCGCAGCTGGTGGATCGACTCGATGCAGAAGTTAGCGCCGTGCCGGCGCCCGACATTGCAGGCCCCGCCGTCGGTGTTGACCGGCATCGAGCCGCCGAGGGCGGTGTTGCCGGCCGCCACGAACGGACCTGACTCGCCGACCCCGCAGAGCCCCAGCGCCTCCAGCCATTGGAAGACGATGATGGTGAACCCGTCGTAGAGCTGGGCGCAGTCCACATCGGCCGGCGTGAGATCGGTGCGCTTCCACAGCTCGCGGGCGGCGTGAAACGGCGAGCTCTGCGTCATGTCGTCGATGTTCTCGAAGGTCATGTATTTGACCGAGGAGTACGAGGCCGAGTCGACGAAGACCGGCTTCTGTTTGAAGTCCTTGGCCCGCTCCGCGCTGGTGTAGATGACGGCCGAGGCTGAGTCCACCGGGTAGTCGCAGTCCAGTAGCCGGACTGGCGTGCTGATGTAACGGGAGTTGAGATAGTCCTCGATGGTCAACGGATCCCGGAAGATTGCGTCCTCGTTCAAGGTGGCGAAGTGGCGCTGCGCGACGACGTGCGCGCCGAATTGCTCCTCGGTCGTGCCGAACAGGTCCATGTGCCGCTGCGCGGGCAGGGCCGCGATCGACTGCACCGGCGAGACCGAGCCGAACGGAGCGGTGAACTGCGCGTCGCCCCCGACCTGCATCGGCTGGGCCATCGCGCCCTCGGAAGCCAGTTGCTCAGCCGAGCTCATCCGCTGTCGGATGATGCGCAGGGTGAGCACGGTGTGGGCCATTCCCGACTTGATGGCGGCCACGGCCTGGATGGCTGGGCCGATGTAGGCCGGTCCCGCCTCGCCGTACCAATTCAGCGGTCCGCAGCCGAGCATGTAGCCGAAGTCCATCGGCTCGACGATGTCGAGCCCGGCTGGTGCTGGGCCGGCCACACCCCAGAGCAGGGCGACGCCGTCGAGATCCTGCGGCGTCATGCCCGCGTCGGCCAGCGCGGCCTTGGCCGCCTGAATGGCCAGCTGCCAGGAGGTCAGCCCGCTGCGCCGGCCGGTCTTGGAGTAGCCGACGCCGACCGCGGCGACGCGATCAGCGCCCTTCACGCCGTCACCGGAGCGAAACCCTCGGCGACGAACAACGGCAGCGTCAGCCCGGGTGAGATCTCGTGGAAAACGACTTCGAGCGCCATTCCGCCGTGCACCTGCTCTCGTGGGGTGTCGATGATGTTCGAGGTGATCCGCAGCCCGGGCTGCTCGGGCAGTTCGACCACGGCCAGGCAGTAGGGCAGCTTGTCGACGTAGTACGGGTGGAAGGCCTGGGTGGCCCAGGTGTGGGCATACAACGTTCCCTTGCCCGAGACCACCTCTGGGGCCAGGTCCTCCGACAGGCAGACGTTGCAGATAGGCCGCGGGTAGTGGACGTAATTCCCGCAGTTCTGGCAGCGCAGGATGCTCAACTGCCGGTTGGTCAGCGACTCCCAGAAGAAGGCGGTCAGCGGAGTCGGCGCCGGTATCGGCGGAGACAGGCTTGCTGGGGTACTCATAGTCACGCTCCTCATAGCGGAGGGCGCCGCGACCCGGGCACGGCGCTCACGCGCAGCATCGACAGACACCGAAAAAGCGGAAACAGACGCCGCGAGCGACGCTTGAGATGACGCCTTGCTACAGAGACTAATCCTGGCTCCGGGCGAAGCCGGTTGTGCTCTGAACCACAGTTTTTTGGAACCTACCACAACCAGAAATGAGTGGAGCAGATTCAGTTATCGCCACCTGACCGCAGCCCTCGGCTCGGCTCAGCTCCCAGCCGGAGGTGGCAAGCTTGAGCCATGCAGGTCGTGCTCCGACACAATCCGTCCTTCACCGTCGCTCGCTGCCTGTTGGCTGGCCACGAACCCCTACGGGTCGAGGGCGGCGCCATGATCGCCCACAGCGCGGGCGTCCAGCTCGAGGCAAAAGCGCAGGGTGGCGTGATGGCCGGTCTGAGGCGCAGCGTCCTCGGCGGCGGCTCGTTCTTCGTCACGACCTTCACCGCTCCCGCCCAGGGTGGCTGGGTGGATGTCGCCGGCGTGCTGCCGGGCGACACCGTCACGATCGAGGTCACCCCTGAGCAGCCGTTCTTCCTGCGGCGCGGCAGCTGGATTGCCAACTCGTCCAATGTGCAGGTCGACACCCAGTGGGGCGGCATGGCCAACCTGTTCGGCGGTGAGGGCGGCTTCGGCTACCGGGCCAGCGGTCAGGGCGAGGCGATCGTGAGCATCTACGGCGCGGTCGACATCATGGACCTCGAGGCGGGCGAGTCCGTCACCATCGACACCGGCCACGTCGTCGCCTACGAGTTGAGCGTGCGCTTTCAGATGCGACGCGCCGTGCAGGGCCGCTCCTTCCAGTCGATGAAATCCGGCGAGGGCTGGGTCTTCGACTTCTTCGGACCCGGCCGAGTGCTGCTGCAGTCGCGCAACCCGGAGGCGTTCGCGCACTGGGTCGGCGAGTTGACGCCCAGCGAGTCGCCTCGGGAGGGCCTTGGCGGACTCGGTGGACTCGGCGGCCTGCTGCGGTAACCAGCACGGCTGGCGGCGGTCTTGACAATAGGCAGGTTTTTGCCTGCATAATGGGGCGTGATCAGCGCGGGCTCCGGACCGGCGACGGATCGGGTCTTCAAAGCCCTGGCTGACCCGACCCGCCGCCTGCTGCTCGACCGACTGCGCCAGGACAACGGGCAGACGCTCGGAGAGTTGTGCGCGCGCCTGAACATGGCCCGCCAGTCGGCCACTCAGCACTTAGCCGTGTTGGAGCAAGCGAATTTGATCAGCACCGTGCGGCGCGGCCGGGAAAAGCTGCATTACCTCAACCCGGTCCCGATCCAGCAGCTACAGCGACGGTGGATCACCGCCTTCGCAGAGCCTCGCCTGCATGCGTTGAG
>JAOPUY010000065.1 GCA_025963265.1 Frankiales bacterium
CTGAACCAGCAGATCCTCGCCGCGCGGGGCGAGGACGTGCTCATCTCGATCGACGGCCCCGAGCGGTTGTCCACCCACGCCGATTCGATCGGGCCCGAAGCGGCCTGCACCTCGACCCAGCTGCACCTGCAGGTCAGCCCGGCCGACTACGCCGCGACCTGGAACTCCGCCCAGGCAATCGCGGGAGTCCAAGTCGCGCTCGGCGCGAATTCCCCTTATTTCTTCGGCAAAGAGCTCTGGCGCGAGACGCGGATCCCGTTGTTCGAGCAGACCACCGACACCCGACCAGAGGAATTGAAGGCCCAAGGCGTGCGCCCGCGGGTGTGGTTCGGCGAGCGTTGGATCACCTCGGTCTTCGACCAGTTCGAGGAGAACGTGCGTTACTTCCCGGCGCTGCTGCCCATCCTCGACGAGGAGGATCCGGACGAGGTGTTCCGGGCCGGCGGGGTGCCGAGCCTAGCTGAGCTGCGGCTGCACAACGGCACCATCTACCGGTGGAATCGGCCGGTGTACGACGTGGTGGCCGGTCGCCCGCATCTGCGGGTCGAGAACCGCGTGTTGCCGGCTGGTCCGACGGTCATCGACACGCTGGCCAACGCCGCCCTCTACTACGGACTGGTGGAGTCACTGCGCACCCAGGAGCGGCCGATCTGGTCGCGCCTGTCCTTTGCCGCGGCGGCGGACAACCTGTCGGCCGCGGCCCGAAACGGCATCGACGCGGAGCTGTACTGGCCCGGGCTCGGTCAGCTACCGGTCACCGAGTTGGTGCTGCGACACCTGCTGCCGCTCGCCGCCGAGGGCCTGGCGTCCTGGGGGGTCGAGTCCGAGCTGGCGGGGCGATTGCTGGGGATTGTCGAGCAGCGCTGCCTGCGAGGAACCAACGGCGCGCACTGGCAAGTCCAGACGGTGCGGCGGCTTCAGCAAGGCCAACCGAGCGGCCGCGGCCGGCCAGCGGCGGGGCTCGACCGGCCGGCCAGCCTGCGCGAGATGTTGCGCCGCTACGTCGAGCTCATGCACTCCAATCAACCCGTGCACGAGTGGCCAGGCGATTAGAGCGGCGACCAACGCCGCCCAAAACTTTTTCAGAAAGCCGTACGAAAGCGGCATTGTCGGTTTAATCTGTGGTCCGGGGTTTCCGTCGGATCTCACAGACCAGAGGCGACATGACCGATTTTGTCCGCAAAACCCTCGCGGAGTTCTTGGGCACCGCGATGCTCGTCTTCTTCGCCGTCGGATCGGCCGTCTTCGGCAGCAACAAGATCGGCGATTTGGGTGTCGCGGTGGCTTTCGGTCTGACCCTGCTGGCCCTGGCCTATTCGATCGGCCCGGTGTCCGGCGCCCACGTGAACCCCGCGGTCACGCTGGGGGTTCTGCTGCGCAGGGGCATCACGCCGCCTGAAGCCTTGGCCTACTGGATCGCGCAGTTCGCCGGCGGCATCGCCGGCGGCGCGTTGCTCAAGCTCATGACGTCGAGCTTCGGCAAGGTGACCGATCAGACCGGCGCGCTCGGCACGAATGACTGGGGCACGGCCGTCACCGAGCGCGGAGCCTTTCTGGAGGAGGTCATCCTGACCTTCCTGCTGGTTTTCGTCGTGCTGCTGGTCACCGGGCGGGCCGCGGCCCCTGGTTTCGCCGGGCTGGCGATCGGCCTGGTGCTGACCGCCATCCACCTGGTCGGCATCCCGCTCGATGGCACCTCGGTGAACCCGGCCCGCTCGCTGGGCCCAGCCGTGTTCGCCGGCGCCCACGCGATGTCGCACGTCTGGCTGTTCATCGTCGCCCCGCTCATCGGCGGCGTCATCGCCGCGCTGGTGATACCGCTATTCGAGACGGCGGGTGGCGTCGAGGCGCCCGCCGAGGACGCCGGCGGCGCCGACCTCGATCCGACGGGGGCCGACGTCCCGGCCTGAACCGCGGCTAGGCTCACGGCTCGATCGCCGATCGCCGATTCGCGATCAGGGATCGCGGATCGCACATCGCAGATCGCGGATCGAGCTAGAGACTGAGGTGTGAGCATGCCGGAGGTTCCCACTGGCGCCCAAGCACCGGAGTCGCCGACGCCCGGCATCCGATTCGGCTCGGCGACGGGACGTTGGGTGCTGCTGGCCTCGATCCTCGGATCGGGACTGGCCGGCATCGACGCGACCGTGGTCAACGTCGCGCTGCCGACCATCGGCAAGGACCTGCACACCGACTTCGCGCTGCTGCAGTGGACCGTCACGGCCTACACCCTCACCCTCGCCTCGCTCATCCTGCTCGGCGGCGCGCTCGGCGACCGCTACGGCCGCCGCCGAATCTTCGTCGTCGGCGTCAGCTGGTTCGCGGTGGCCTCGCTGCTCTGCGGGCTCGCCCCGAACGCGCATCTGCTGGTGGCCGCACGGGCCCTGCAGGGGGTGGGCGGTGCGCTGTTGACGCCCGGCAGCTTGGCCATGATCCAGGCCTCCTTCGCCCCCGGGGACCGCGCTCGGGCCATCGGGGCCTGGTCTGGGCTGGGCGGCGTGGCCACCGCGGTCGGACCGTTCCTCGGTGGCTGGCTCATCCAGGTCGCCTCCTGGCGCTGGGTCTTCCTCATCAACGCCCCGCTGGCCGTGCTGGTCGTCGTGATCTCGCAACGGCATGTGCCCGAGACCCGAGACGCCAGCGCGAGCGGCGGGGTCGACGTGCTCGGGGCCGTGCTGGGGACGATTGGGCTCGGTGGCATCACCTACGCGATCATCGAGGCCCCCGCGGACGGGCTCGGCTCGGCGGCCGTCCTCAGCGCCGGCCTGATCGGCATCGCCAGCCTGATCGCTTTCCTGGTCGCCGAGGGCAAGCTGCCGCACCCGATGCTGCCCCTGGGCATGTTCTCCTCCCGGCAGTTCAGCGCGGCCAACGCCGTCACCTTCCTGGTCTACGGCGCCTTCGGCGGACTGTTCTTCCTGCTTGTCGTCCAGCTTCAGGTGGTCTCGGGCTACGAGCCGCTCGCGGCCGGCACGGCGACCCTGCCGATCACGGTGGTGATGTTGCTGCTGTCGTCCCGGGGCGGCCAGCTGGCGCAGCGGATCGGTCCGCGGTTGCCGATGAGCATCGGACCCTTGATCTGCGCGACCGGGGTGCTGTTGATGCTGCGCATCGGACCCAATGCCGATTACCTGTCCCAGGTGCTGCCCGCCGTCCTGGTCCTCGGTCTCGGGCTGGCCCTGATGGTCGCACCGCTCACGGCCACTGTCTTAGCCGCCATCGACTCCCAGCACGCCGGGGTCGCCTCCGGCGTGAACAACGCCGTCGCCCGCGCGGCCGGGCTGATCGCCGTCGCGGCGCTGCCCGCGCTGGCCGGCCTGTCCGGGGCGAGCTACAGCGATCCGGTCGTCTTCGCGCACGGCTTCCGCATCTGCGTGCTGATCGCCGCCGGGCTGCTGGTGCTCGGCTCCGCCATAGCGGCGATCTTCATCAGCAATGACATCCTGAATTCGGGCGCCCCGAGCACAGCGACCAGATCAGGGTGCGCCATCTCCGCGCCTCCGCTGTCGGCCGGGCCGAGCGCAAACCGACCGTGAGCGATGACTCCAAACCGGACCGGTGCTCGGCCCCGAACCACCGGCGTGGGACTTCCAAGGGCTCGGGCGCTCGCCCTCGGCTCGCTGGCCGCCTTCGCGGCGCGCGCGCTTCAAGTGCGCCTGTCGGTGGGTCCGCGTCGCCGGCATTGGGCCGCGCAGGCCGGCCTCGGCGACCTGCGGCTCGTCGCGCTGGGTGATTCCCTCACCCAGGGCATCGGCGCGTCGGTACCGGCGACCTCCTGGCTCGGCGTGTATCGACTGGCGCTGGAGAACCAGACCGGCCGGCGGGTCCGACTCGACAACCGGTCCGGTTACGGGGCGCGGATCGCGGACGTGCTGGCCGACCAACTGCCGGTGCCGCCCGACGCGGAGCGAGTGACGGTGTGCATCGGGGCCAACGACGCCGGACGCACCGACCCGGAGACCTTCGCCGCGCGATTTCGCGCACTCTGCCGGCAACTGCCCGACGGCGCGCTCGTGGGCGACGTGCCGGTCTTCCGCTGGGGCTCGCGAGTGCCGGCGGCCGCGGAGTTGGCGGCGGTGGTGCGTGAGGTGCTAGCCGAGTTCCCCGGTTTAGCGTTAGCCCAAGTGGAGCGGCACACGCGGCCCCGCTGGATGCTGGCTGACCTGTCCGGGGACTTCTTCCACCCCAATGACCGCGGTCACGCCGACATCGCGGCGGCGTTCATCGAGGCCGACCCCCGGCTGGGACCGGCGGTGCGAGACCGCGCCTGACGGGGTCGGAGGCGCCGGTCGACGGCGCCGTCGCGCCCGAAGATCCAGTCGCGCCCGAGGATCCAGTTGCGCCGGGGGATCCAGTTGCGCCGGTCGAGGCAGTAGAGCCCGCCGAGTCGCTTCCGCCGGCCGAGTCGGAGGCGCTGGACGAGCCGGCTGAACTCGGCGAGTTGGTTGAGCTGAAGGAGTTCGTGGAGCCGTCCGGCGCGGTTCCGGTGCTGAGGCACAACGCGATCCGGGTTCCGGGGGCGGCCACCTGGGGGCTTTGGTAGCCGACCGTGCCCGTCGGTTGGCCGCTGCCGCAGGCGTAGGAGAGCACCGTCGAGCTGAAACCGGCCGCGGTCAAGGCCGCTTGGGCCACCGTCGGGGTCGAGCCGACCACGGAGGGAACCGGCACCGCGCCGGCCACCTCGGCCGCCGTCGGCCATTGCCAGTTCTGGGCTTGCAGCCCCGGGCCATAGGCGTCCAGCCAGAAAGTGGCGGCGTAGGCGCCGAAGACGTCGCTGCCGTTATTGGTGACATCGGCGGGCAGGCCGCTGACCGTGGTCTTCGGAGACGTCGGGTTGACCAACGCGGAGGCTGAGACCAAGGTCGGGGTGACTCCGACGTACCACAGGGCGGAGTTGCCGTTGCCGCCGTCGGGACCGTCCGGGTTGTCGCTGTCGGTGCCGGTCTTGGACGCGACCTCGCTGCCGCCGTCGGCGTACCAGTCCCGGAAGTAGGAGTAGGCCGTGCCCTCGGAGCTGTTGGTGTCGGCGGTCATCATGTTGATCAGCGTGCGCGCCACCTGCGGGGTGAACTGCCGGCTGCAGGTCGCCTGGTGGTAGCTCACCGCGGCGCCGCTGGCCGAGGTGATGGTCTTGATCGGCGTGGGTGCGCAGTAGACCCCGTCGTTGGCGGCGGCGGCGTAGGCGCCGGCCAACTGCAGCGGGGACGTCGGTGAGAACCCGAGCGTGAAGCCGGTCTGGTGCTGGCTGATCGTGGCTTGCGCGATGCTCTGGCTGGAGCCGGCGGTCTCCGGCTCGTTCAACGTCGTCATGCCCAGGTTGAGCGCCGTGGTGACGATCGGCGACAGGTCGCAGCCGAAGAACTGGTCCTCGAGCCCGACGAAGTAGGTGTTGACCGACTCGGGCAGCGCGTCTTTGAGTTGCAAGGTCGCGTCGTAGGTGCCGGCGTTGTGCGTGGTGTACGGGACGGTGTCCCCGCTGGGGTCGACCGGGCAGTTGCGGACGGTGTAGGCGTTGCTGCCCGTGGTCAGGGTGAAGTCGGGTTGAGCGCCGGCCTCCAGCGCGGTCAGGGCGGTGAAGAACTTGTAGGTCGAGCCCGCGCCGGCGTAGCCGGTCGTGAACAGTGGCAGGGTGGTCTGGCCCGCGGCCAAGCCGTAGTGCCGGCTGCTGATCATGGTGGTGACATCGCCGGTGCGCGGGTCGACCGACGGCATGACGAGCGCGGTGGCCGAGGTGGGGTCGAGGCCGGATTGCCACACCGCCTGCTGACCGCTGTTCTGCAGCGACGCGTCCAGCGTGGTGACGATTTTCAGGCCACCGGTCAGCAGGGTCTGAGCGGATAGACCGCCTTGCTGCTCCAGCCAGTTGACCACGTAGTCACAGAAGAATCCGACGTTCGCGATGGTGCTTTGGGAGCTGGAACAGCCCTGTTGCACCGGCTTGGGCGAGCTCGAGGCCAGCCCCAGGGGCTTGTCCTTGTCGGCGCTGGCCGCGCTGGCCGACAGATCGCCGGTGGTCACCATGTTGTCCAATACGGCGTTACGGCGGGCCAGCGCCGCCGCCGGTGCGACGAAGGGGTCGAGCTCAGTGGGGCTGCGCAGCAGGCCGACCAGCATCGCGCCTTGGGTGACGGTCAACTGAGCGGCGTTGACGCCGAAATAGGTCTGCGCGGCGACCTGGATGCCGTAGCTGTTCTCACCGAAGAACGCGATGTTGAAGTACCCATCGAGGATTTGGGACTTCGAGTACTTCTTCTCCAAGTCGACCGCGCAGACCGCGTCGGAGAGTTTGCGTTGCAAAGTCTGGTCGATCGCCGCCGCCCGCTCGGCGTCGGTGGTGGCCTGGTAGTAACGCAACTGCTTGACGTACTGCATGGTTAGCGTCGAGCCGCCTTGGGTGTCGTCGCTGCCGCTGTCGGCCAGCGCGGCCCGCAGGATCGACTTCGGGTCGACGCCGTTGTTGGTGTAAAACGTCCGATCCTCGGTGGAGACCAGAGCATTTCGCACCGGGACCGGGATCGAGGACAACGCGACCGGCTGGCGGTCCTGGGAGAACAGGGTGGCGATCACGGTCGTGCCGTCGGCCGCGTAGACGGTGGTGGTCTGAGCGGGCGCGGTCACCGTGACGTCGCAGGAGGTGTCGAGGACCTGCGCGGCCGCCCGGTCGCTGATCAGCGCCGCGCCCCCGACGAAGGGGGCCGCGAAGCCGGCGGCCAGCGCCCCGACGGCCACCAGCGCGGCCATCAGCCGGACCACGATGCTGGCTCGCCGGCTTGCCAGCCGGGCGCGTGCGCGTGCGAAATTCAACCGTGATCCCCGCCTAGGTCGGATGTGCCGTCCCATTGTGGCGCGCGCAAGCTGTACCGGGAGTAAGAGAGCGGCCGACCAGAAGAGTAAGAACCTGCTGTGCGGAAAGGGAAATCTGAACTGGGATCAGCGGCCGAGGACCGCTCCGTCGGGGATCCGCAGCGGCTCGCCGTCCGTCGCCGCGTCCGAGTCGTCGCCGGCCGGATGGGCCAGCCGCACCTCGCCGGTGATGACCACATCGGCGCCGAAGTGCACGTTTCCGCGCACGGTCAGGCTCTGGCAGCCGACCAATGAGGGGACTCCGCGCGGGAAATGGCGCTCGAAATCGCCGACGAGCTTGAAGTGGCGGCCGTCCAGATCGATGAAGGGCGGGCGGCCCGCGCGGCTCGGATCCAGCGCGATGGCCGAATCGGCGCCGAGCACATAGGCGTCCGAGCGGACCGCGAGCAAGTCGTTGGTGGTCTTGACCGGCCCGAACCGGGTGCGGGGGACGCGGATGGCCTGCGCGTCGGGCCAGAGCGCGATCGCCGCCCCCATCGCCGTCTCCAACTGCAAGCCCGGCGTGGACTGCGCGTCCTTGGGATCGACGGTCTTGCGGTTGACGATGAGCGGCAGCTCCAGCACGCCGCTGCGCGCACGCTGCGTCTCGGCCAGCGCGGGCAGGTCGATCCACAGGTTGTTGGTGTTGAAG
>JAOPUY010000125.1 GCA_025963265.1 Frankiales bacterium
GACGCCGTCCCGGCCGAGGTGACGACCTTCGCCATCTTCTCGCTGGCCGACACCGTGCAGGAGGCCCGGGACAAGGCGCGTCCGGTGGTCGCGGAGTACCTCTCGCTCGGAATGACCTACTTGAGCGATGGCGCCGGGATCACCGAGGAGGTCAACGCTCTCATCGAACAGGGCGGTCACCAGGCTGTCTTGGAGCAGATGCCTGATGAGTGGATCGACCGGTTGGGCGTCATCGGCGACGCCGCGGCCTGCCGAGCGACGATCGAGGCATTGATCGAGGCCGGAGCCGACGAGATCGCCCTGGTCCCAGTCGAGACCGACGGCCTGGTCGCCCAAATCGCTCGAACGGGGGTCGATCTCGGTCTCGCGCAGGGTCAGTAACGAGCGTTACCCAATCAGCATCCCCTCACTTATCAATGGGAGTAACCGCAATGAATGCTAGGAGAACGCGGCTTCTTGCCGTCTGCGTCGCGGGGGTCGCGGCCTCCGCGCTGGTGTTGAGCGCCTGTACGTCGGCCAAGAACTCGTCATCGGGTGATTCCTCCGGCGGCGCGTCCTCGGGCGCCGCCGCCTCGACGACGGCCAGCAAGGACGTCGTCATCGGCTATGACGCCATCGACAACATGGACACGATCGAGTTCAAGACCAACGCCGACTACATGATCACCAACAATGTCTTCGGCACCTTGGTCAAGGAGAACTACAAGTCGTCAAACGGCGTGATGGTCGGTGACAACACCTACGATCCCGAGCTCGCGGACTCACTGACCTGGAACGCGGCGGGCACGTTGCTCACCATCAAGATGAAGTCCGGTCTGAAGTTCTCCGACGGCACCCCGCTCACCTCGGCCGACGTGGTTTACACCTTGCAACGCGCGCTGTCCGACGCCAGCTACGGTTCGGCGTTCAAGCAGTACATGGGCGTGGCTGACCCGACGACGGCGATCACCGCGCCCGACCCGAGCACGGTGACGATCGCCACCTCGTTCAAGTCGACGCTGATGGAGAAGTTCCTGTCGTTCCCGATCTACGGGATCGTCGAGAAGGCGGCCGGCGAGGCGCACAAGACCGCCGCTGACCCGTGGTCCAAGGCGTACTTCGCCAAGACCGTGATCTCCTCCGGCCCGTACGAGGTCTCCAGCTGGCCCGACCAGGGCAGCATGATCCTCAAGACCAACCCCAACTACACCGCGAGCGACATGTCCAAGGCGCCGCCGACGGTGACGATCAAGAACATCGCCGACCCGAACCAGGAGTACCTGGCGCTGCAGCAGGGCCAGATCGACCTCGCGATGGGTCTAGCCCCGAAGCTGGCCAAGCAGGCGCAGAGTGACTCGAGCGTCACCGTCAGCACCAGTCCGGCCGCCGACCTGGTCTACCTGGGCTGGAACAACTCCGATCCGGCTCTGAAGAGCGCGACGGTGCGGCAGGCGTTGTCCTACCTGATCCCGTATGACTCGCTGCGCAACGACGTCTACGCCGGCTTCGCGAACGCGGCCTACGGACCAGCGCCCTACCCGATGGACACCGCGCTCGACCCGGCCGGCACCAAGGACGCCTACCCGACCAACGTGGCCAAGGCCAAGCAGCTGCTGAGCCAGGCCGGGGTCAGCAACCTGACGCTCACCCTCTCGGTGGACGCCGGCGACTCGACCGCCATCCAGACGGCCACGTTCATCCAGAGCGCCTTCAAGCAGGCCGGGGTCACCCTCAAGGTCAACCAACTGCAGAGCGCGGACTACAACGACAAGCTGGGCAAGCATCAGCTGCAGGCCTTCCTCGGCGAGTGGTACTCCTGGGGCGAGGACCCGATCTACCAGATGTTCTTCCTGCTGACCTCGAAGTCGTTCGTGAACTACACGCAGTACGACAACCCGGCCTTCGACGCGCTGATCACCAAGGGGATCTCCGAGTCCGATCCCACGACCCGTAGTCAGATCTCCCAGCAGGCTCAGCAGATCGCCATCAACGACGTGCCGATGACCTACCTGTACACGCGGAACTACATCGTCGTCTCGAACAAGAATGTCAGCGGGATCACCCAGCCCGATGACGAGTTCCCGTACTTCCAGTACCTCTCGGTGCAATGACGCACTGAGGGCAAGGCGGCTTGCGCTGCCTCGGGACCTCGCCCAAGTCCCGAGGCAGCGCAACCCGCGTGGCATTCGAACCGGATGCACCCCGACACCAACACACCCACCCAGCTGAAAGGAGCAACGGCGATGCCTCGCTACCTAGCGCACCGCGTCCTGCAGGCCATCATCAGCCTGGTGGGTGTCGCGGTCGTCGTCTTCATCATCACGCAGCTGCTTCCCGGCGACGCGGCCCGTGTGGAAGCCGGACAGTACGCATCGCAGCAGCAGATCGATCAGCTCCGTCACCAGTACGGACTCGACCGGCCGTTGATCGCGCAGTTCGGCTCGTACTTTGGCCATCTGCTGCAAGGCAACTTCGGCACCTCGACGAGAACCCAGCAGCCGGTCGCCGACGAGCTGTTCCACCGTTTGCCGGCCTCGCTTGAGCTGAGCGCCGGCGCGCTGATAGTCGCGCTGGTCGTCGGCTTGTTCGTGGGCATCCTCAGCGCCCGATACCCGGGCCGGGCCTTGGACGGCATCGGCAAGGGGTTCACGATCCTCACCTCGTCCATGGCCACCTTCTGGATCGGCCTGCTGGCCGTGCTGCTGTTCTGCAACACCTGGGGCTGGCTGCCCAGTCCGGTCGGCCGGCTGCCGCGCGGCTACGACGTGCCGCGCGACATCACCGGCTCCTACGTGCTCGACTCGATCTTCACCGGGGACGGCCGAGTCCTGGTCGCCGCGCTGCGTCAGCTGGCGCTGCCCTGTCTGGTGCTCGGCTTCGTGGCCGCGCCGTCGATCATCAAGAACGTCCGCGCCGCCACGATCAGCGCGCTGGGCTCCGATTACGCCCGCACGTCCTATCTCTTCGGCTACAGCCGCACCTCGATCCTGATCCGCGACGGCCTGCGCAACTCGCTGCTGCCGGTGCTGACCACGATCGGCATCGTGACCGGCTATCTGCTCGGCGGCAACGTGATCATCGAGCAGGTGTTCTCCTGGCCCGGCATCGGGCAGTACGCCTATCAGGCGCTGCAAGTCCACGATCTGCCGGCGCTGCGCGGTTACGCGTTACTGGTCGGCGGCATGTATGTGCTGATCAACATGGTGCTGGACATCCTTTACACCGTCGTTGATCCGCGGGTCGAGCGTAAGGCGGTGTCGGCATGACAGCCACCACGACCGAGCAGACGTCCACCGCGACGCCGTCCTGGCGCCGCCGCAGCCGGCCCGACAACCCACGGCGAATGTTCGCCCTCAAGGGCAACGTCGGCTTCTACGTGGGGCTCACGGTCCTGATCCTGCTGGTCCTGCTGGGGATTATCTTCCCGCTGATCGCCGGCAAGGGCACGGTCGCCAATCCCATCAACACCCTGGCCGCGCCGTCGGCCAAGCACTGGTTCGGCACCGATGAGTACGGCCGGGACATCCTGGTCCGCTGCATCGGCGCGATCCAATCCGACCTCTTCCTCGCGATGGCGGTGACCGCGGTCGGCCTGCTGATCGGCTCGGTCCTCGGCTCGCTCAGCGCGACTGTCGGCGGCTGGTTCGACACGGTGGTCATGCGGTTCACCGATATCCTGATGGCCTTTCCCGCCTTCGTCCTGGCCCTGGTGATCAGCGCGTCGTTGGGCAACAGCGCGATGCACGCGGCCATCGGCGTGGCCATCGCTTACATTCCGCAGTTCGTGCGGCTCACCCGGTCGCAGGCGCTGCAGGTGCGTTCCAGCGACTTCGTCGCCGCGAGCCGGGTCAGCGGCACCTCGACCCTCGTCATCGCCTTGCAGCATGTCCTGCCGAACTCCTTCCGCGCGCCGCTCATTCAAGGAACCCTGATCGCCGCCTGGTCGATCCTCGACCTGGCCGGTCTGTCGTTCCTCGGCGTCGGGGTTCAGCCGCCCACGCCGGAGTGGGGTCAGATGATCTCGGTCGGCTCGGGTGACGTGCTGCTCGGCGACTGGTGGACCGCGCTGTTCCCCGGTCTCATGATCGTGATCTCGGCATCGGCGTTCCAGCTGATCGGCGACCGCCTGGAAAGGAGCATCCGATGAGCGCGTTGCAACTCGACGATCTGACCGTCGCCGGCCCGAA
>JAOPUY010000153.1 GCA_025963265.1 Frankiales bacterium
GTCGAAGGTGTACTCGGTGCCCGCGTCGTTGACGCTCCACGCGGTCGCGAGCCACGGCTCGATCTCACCCGTCTCCGGATCCTGGTCGGTCAGGGAGTCGGCGACGTTGCGGATCACGGTGCGGTGCTCGATCCAGTAGGTCTGGAACGGATCCACGCAGAGGAGGCTGGCATTGTCTTGGAAGAACGAGACATTGAGGGTGCCGCCGCTGACCGGCGTCCCGCTGGCATTGCTGTCGGCCGACGTGGCCTTGCCGTTTGAGGAGCCACAGGCGGCCAGGGCCACCAGGCTGAGCGCGGCCGCGCCGGCCACAGCGGTGGACCCTAGGGTCCGTCGGCGCCGGGCGTTCGCGCCCACGCGTCGGATTAACTTCATCTCGTGTCCTTCGGTTGATGAGTGGGTTGAAGCGGATTCGGAATGGTGTTGGTCGTGGTCAGTGCAGTCCTAAGTGAGTGCGGTGGCACTAGCCGCCCAGCACGCGGCGTCCGGCCGCGAGCAGGGCCGCGTCTTCCTGGGGCGGGTGCACGCGCACGCACAGGGCGTCGCGCAGGTGCCGCTCCAGAGAGTTGTGGCGGGTCAGCCCGGGGTTGCCCAGCGCCGCCACCGCGGTCTGGGTCGCGCTGATCACGGCGCGGGCGATGGCCGACTTGATCAGCGGAATCTGGTCGACGACGGAGGTGTCGCCGTTCTCGAACCGCAGCTGGGTGCCGAACAACAGGGTCTCGGCCGTGGCGATCTGCAGGTCGATCTCGCCGGCGACGGTCTGGATCCGCTCGGTCTCGGAGATCGGCTTGCCCAAAGAGGTGGGCACGCGGTTTCGGGTGAACTCCCGGAAGGAGGCACGGGCCGCCCGAGCGACGCCCAGATAAAGCGCGGTGTGGGCGAACGTGCCCGGCGACAGCGGACGGGACGCGAAGTCGAGCGACTTGCCGTCCGCCTGTTTCGGCAGCTCGGTGAAGGCGCCCAGCGGCAGCTCGACGTTGTCGTAGACGACATCGTGGGTGTTCGAGGCGCGCAGCCCGATGTGATCCCACGTCTCCAGCACGGAGACGCCCGGCAGGTCGGTCGGCACGGTGACGAAGCCGACCCGTGGTTCGCTGTTCTCGGTGTCGCCGTCCTCGATCGCGACGACGTGGGCGACGTGGTAGGTGAGCGCCGTGCCGCCAGTACCCCAGCCCTTGCGGCCATTGAGCACCCAGCCGTCGCCGGAGCGCTTGAGGTTGGTGGCCGGAACGCCGCCTCGGGCCGAGGCGCCGAGATCTGGCTCGGCGCCGAGGCCGTTGGCCAGGGCGACACCGCGGGTCGACCGCTCAAGGAAGTCCAGGTAGTGCGGCTGGTACCACGTGATCGGCACCGCGGACAGGGTGCCGTGGGTGAGCAGGGTGTTGGCCAGAATGATCGCGACTGAGGGATCACCCTCGCCGACGGCGGCGACCATGCGGGCCGCGTCGTAGGCGTTGATCCCCGGGCCGCCGTACTCCGGCGGAACCGAGGCCGTGGTCAGCCCCGCGCGGTGGATGGCCTCGATGCCCTTCCAGGGAATCTCCCCGGTGCGGTCGTATTCGGCTGCGGTTTCGGCGAGCTCGGCCGTCACCTTCGCTAGCCCCTCATCGGAGAGGTCGGGCCTCGGGAAGGAGAAGGCGGTCTTGGGCGCGGTGCTCTCGATGCTCTCGGTGCTCCCAGAGCTATCGGAGTAAGTCGTGGCGGTCACGGGGTGTCGCCCAGAACTCGTTTGCCCGCGCCGAGCAGGGCGGCGTCCTCCTGTGGCGGGTGCACCCGCACGCATAGGGCGTTGCGCAGATGCCGCTCCAGGGAATGGTGGCGGGTGAGGCCCGGGTTGCCCAGCGCGGCGACCGCGGCCTGGGTCGCGGCGATGACCGCTCGATTGATGGCCGACTTGATGACGATGATCTGCGGGCCGACCGTCTCGTCGCCGCTGGCCGCCCGCAAGAGCGTGCCGTAGAGCAGGGTCTCCGCGGTCGCGATCTGGAGCTCGATCTCGCCGGCCACGGTCTGGATGCGATCGGTCTCGGCGATGGGCTTGCCGAGCGCGGAGGGCACCCGGCCGCGGGTGAACTCCCGAAACGCCGACCGGGCGGCCCGGGCCACTCCGACGTACAACCCGGTGTGAGCCAGGATGGCGGCCGGCAGCGGGCGCGAGGTCAGCGCGGTCGGCCGGTCGGTCGGGGTGAAGGCGCCGAAGGGCAGTTCGACGTTGTCGAACGCGACGTCGTTGGTGTTGGACGCCCGCAGGCCGATGTGGTCCCAGGTGTCGAGCCAGGTGATGCCCGGCCGGTCGGTCGGCAGGGTCACAAAGCCGACTTGTGGCTCCTGGCCGTCCTCGAGGGCGACGGCGTGCACGATGATGTAGTCGAGGGCCTTGCCGCCGGTCACCCAGCCTTTGAGTCCGTTGAGCACCCAGCCGTCGCCGGAGCGGGTGACGTTGGTGGCCGGCAGACCGCCGCGGGCCGAGGCGCCCAGGTCGGGCTCGGCGCCCGCGAAGTTGGCCAGCGTCAGACGCTCGGCGGACTTGGCGAGGAAGTCGGCGTAGAACGGCTCGTACCACCGGCCGATACCACCGAAAGGCTGACCGGACAGCAGCGTGTTGACCAGGATGATCGCGACGGACGGGTCGCCCTCGCCGACGGCCACGACGATCCGCGCGGCGTCGAGGTCGCTGACGTCGGGGCCGCCCCGCTCGGCCGGGATCCGGGCCGTGGTCAGGCCGGCTCGGTGGATGACCTCCAGGCCCTTCCAGGGGATCTCGCCGCTGCGGTCGTACTCCGCGGCGTACTGCGCGATTTCGGCGGTGACCTTGGCCAAACCCTCATCGGACAGGTCGGGAACCGGGAACGTGTAAGCCGGCTTGGTCTCAGCAGTCGTCTCAGTGGTGTTCTCGCCGGCGGCCTGCTCGGTGGCGGTTTGCTCGGTGGCGGTCTGCTCGGTGGTGGTCACGCGGCCGCCCCCGCCTTGCTCGCGGCGGCGTCGTGCTCGGCGAGGAAGTCCGGATCGGCGTAGCCCAGGTGCTCCCGCTGCAGCTGCCCGCGCCGGCCGGTCCGCTGGCGATGAGCCAGCTCGGACCGGACGAGGGGCAAGATGAACTCCCCGTACTGCTCGATGTCGGCGAGGCCCTCGTAGCCACGTATCGAGACCACGCCGGCCCCGGCGTCGATGTAGTCGAGGATCGCGGCCGCCACCGTCTCATAGCTGCCGACGAGCGCGGTCGAGGCGCCCGCCCCGTTGGTCGCGCTGGCCGTCGGCGTCCAGAGCGCTCGGTCGTAGCGTTCGGAGGCGTTGGCGAAGCCGAGCGCGCGCTGCGCCCCCTTGTTCTGCGGGTTGGCGTCGGCCAGGTTGCGCGCGAACCGCTGCACGGCGCTGGTGCCGTTCTTGAAGCGATCGGTGAGATTGCCCAGCACCTGGTAGGCCTTCTCCCACGCCTGCGCGTCGGTCTTGGCGATGATCGGACGGAAGGTCACCCAGATCTTCTGGCGCGCCCGGCCCGCTTGGTCGGCGATGGCGTGCACGCGGTCGATCTCCTTGCGCACCTCGGCCAGCGGCTCGCCCCAGAAGGTGAACCAGTCGGCCTGGGCGCCCCCGACCTGGAAGGCGGCGTCGGATTGGCCGCCGATGGAGATCGGGATCGCCTCGCCTGAGTAGGTCCGGAAGCCGGGGCCGAAGTCGTCGAACTTGTAGAACTTGCCGTCGAAGCTAAAGGGCGCCGTCTCCGTCCACGCGCGGCGCAGCAGGTCGATGTACTCGCTCGTGCGGGCGTAACGCTCGTCCTTGGCCAGATAGTCGCCCTGGCGGGCCTGCTCGGCGTCGGCGCCGCCGGAGATGAGGTGGACCACGGCCCGGCCCTCGGTGAGCTGGTCGAGGGTGGCCAGCGCCTGCGCGGCGACCAGCGGGAAGACCGTGTTCGGCCGCAACGCCACGATCGGCTTGAGGCGCTCGGTGAGCTGACCGGTCGCCGCGGCCACGATGAACGAGTCGGCCGAGGCCGCGCCGTAGCCGTTGAGCGTGTAGTCGAAGCCGGCGCTCTCCAGCGTCCGAACCCAGTCGCGGTAGGCCTTGACGTCGACGTTCAGCGATGCCGGCTGGAGCTCGGAACCACCCGAGTAGTTGGTGGCGCTGACGAACTCGACGGTGGCCGCGGCCGTGGCCGGGATGGTGTCGTCGGTGGCGGTGGCGCTGGTCATGCTGATGCTCCGATCTGGGAGGACTCGTTATCTGAATAACCGGCGGAGGCCGCGTAAGCCGCCCGTTCATAGGCGGCGATGAACTGCGGGTCGTGAAAGCCCGACGCCTTCTTTTGCAGGTCGCTGCGCTGGCCGGTGGCGGTGCGGTGCGCGATCTCCTGACGTACTAACGGCAGCAGGTTCTGGCCGTAGTCGACGACGTCATTGAGGATGTCGAAGCCCCGGATCGAGACGATGCTGGCGCCCGCGTCGACCTGGTCGAGGATCGCCGCGGCGACGGTCTCATAGCTGCCGACGAGCGCAGTCGAGGCGCCGCCGGCGCCGCCGGTCGCGCGGATGATGCCCGACCACGACGCGCGGTCGTAGCCCTCGTGCGCGGCGGCGTATTCCTGCTGGCGCTGGCCACCCGCGCTCTCCGGCGCCACCACCGTGGACTTACCCAGGAACAGTGCGCGGAAGGCCTCGGCCGACTGGCCGGCCTTGGCCGCGTAGTCGAACGCCTTTTCCCAGGCCTGTTCGTCGGTCGCGGCGACGATCGGGCGGAACGTCACACAGATGCGCGGGTCGGGGCGACCGGCGTTCGCGGCGATGCCGTGCACCCGCGCGATGTCCCGGCCGACCTGCTCGATCGACTCGCCGGCGTTGAAGGTGAACCAGTCGGCCTTGGCCGCGCCGATCTCGAAGGCCTCGTCGGACTGGCCGCCGATCGAGATCGGGACCGGCTCACCCGAGTAGGTCGCGAAGCCCGGCCCGAAGTCGTCGAACTTGTAGAACTCGCCGTCGTGGCTGAACGGAGCTTTCTCGGTCCAGGCGCGGCGGAGCAGGTCGATGAACTCCGACGTGCGGGCGTAGCGGCGAGCCTTGGGCTCGTAGTCGCCGTGCTTGCGCTGCTCGGCGTCGAAGCCACCGGAGATGAGGTGGACGACCGCGCGACCCTGGGTGAGCTGGTCGAGAGTCGCGAGC
>JAOPUY010000163.1 GCA_025963265.1 Frankiales bacterium
GGGCCACCCGGACGTTGATCCGGAACCTGACGGTCGTCAAAGCGCACGCGTGGGCCGCGCCGATACCCAAACGGCGGCAACGCGACGTGCTCGTGACCACGCTGATGGTCGCCTTCGGGTGGCTCCTGCTGTTCGTATTCGTGGGCCTGGTCTCGCGCTTGGACGACCTCGGGGCACCAGGCGTGCTCCTGGCCATCGTCGTGGAGTCGGTGGCCAACGTCTTGGTCTGGTTCATCGTGTGCCGAAGGCTGCCCGATCGACGACGCGGATGGGTCGACCTGGTCCCGGGTTGCTTGTTGTTCGGCGTCGGGCTGGCGGTCATGAACGCGATAAGCCGGGTCTACCTGCCGGCTCGCTTCGAGCATTCAGCCAGCCTGTACGGGACGTTGGGCATCGCCGGGGTGATTCTTGGCTGGTTGCTGTTGATTGGCCAATTGCTGGTCGTGTCGGCCCTCGTCAACTCGATCTTGAGCGACTACCGCGCAGAGCGCACCGCGCGGGCCGCCCGGGGCGCCGAAGAATCGCTAGCCATTCCCGCCGAATGATTCGCGCGGCCCTCGACGCTCTTAGCGTGGGGGCACCCCAGCGAGAAACCGATCCAGGCAAGGAGCCTCCTCATGACCGAAACACCCGTTCTCGACACGCTAGGCGCGATGACCGCCGCGTCGATCGATCAGTTCAGCGCTGCTCCGGACGCGCTGATCTTGATTCGCTTGGCCGCGCTCGTCGCCGTTGACGCTCCGACGCTGTCCTATCTGTCCCAGGTGGGAATCGCGGCCGATCTCGGGATCTCGATCGAAGATGTCCAGAACGTGTTGGTCGCCGTAGCGCCCATCGTCGGCACGGCCCGTGTCGTCTCGGCGGCGCGCAAGATCAGCGAGGCCTTCGGCATCGCGGTCGCGGTGGTGGCCGAGGAGCTTCAGGAATTCGACGCGGCCGAGGACTGACCGCCCGTCCGCTCGAAGGCCCGCACCGCGTCCGGCACGCTGCTCCAGACGCGGTGCTGGCCGCGCCACCGATCCGCCTCAGCCGATCGGCGGGCCATGTCGAGCGCCCGTTGGGGAAGCGACGCGATCCACAGCGTCGTGCCGAGATCGGCGAGTTCGGCTTCCAGTTCCCGCTCTGCGGCCAGGATCGTCGTCGAGAGCATCCCCACCGAGGTGACGTCGAGCACGACCACGGCGATCGGCCGCGCTGCTGCTCGGACGGCGGCGAGAACTCGTTCCGCGACCGCGTGCACGTTCGCCGTGTAGAGCGGGACGCCGACCCGCAAGATGAGCAGGCCCGCCGCCGGCACCGCGTCAGCCGCACCGCCAGTGCCATCCGCCCCAGCAGTGCCAGCAGTGATCTGCTGCCGCTCGACCGCGACCTCGATCACCGGAGCGCTGTTCAGCTCGTGCAGCACGAGCCCGAGCGTGAGCACGACGCCGGCTCCGACGGCCACCAGTAGACCCGAGACCAACCCAAGCGCCGCGGTCACCGACGCCACCACGAACTCCGGCCGGCTGAACCGCTCGAGTTCGTGCAGCGCCGGCAGCGAGATCAAGCTCAGCGTCGCGACCACCACTAGCGAGCCGAGAGTCGCCTGGGGCAGATCGCTCAGCACCGGTCCGAGAAACAGCGCGGTCAGCACCGCGAGGACCAGGGTGCTCAGCTGGCTCAGTTGGCTCCGCGCGCCCGAGGCGATATTGGTGGCCGTCTGGCTGAAGCCGCCGGCTGGCGGCAGCGACTGGAAAAAGGACGTCGCGGTGGCGGCCACGCCGACCGTCAGCAGTTCTCGGTCGCTCTCGATCCAGGGTTCGCCCCTGCGCCGCACGCCCTTGGCCACCGACACCGTCTCCAGAAACGCCATCAAGGCGATGGCCACCGCGCCCGGGAGCAAGCCGCCCACCCGGTCGAAGGCCGGCCAGGTCGGCCGCGGCAAGCCTTGTGGGATATGGCTAATCAGCGCGATGCCATGCTGGTCGACGTGGGCCCAGGCGACGAGGACGATCCCGCCGGCGACGACGACCAGCGGCCCGGGCACCGACGGCCACAGCCGCCGAAACAGCAGCAGCACCGCGATGCTGACCGCCGACAAGGCGAGAGTCGTCGCGCTCGCCTGGTCAAGGTGGACGAGGGCATAGTGCAGCTGGGAGAAGAAGTGCCCGCTACCGCTGCCCGGCAGGCCGAGGACCTTGGGCAACTGGCCGACCGCCACGGTCAGGCCGACCCCCGTCTTCAGGCCTAACAGCACCGCGTCGGACACGTTGCGAATGAGGTTGGCCAGCCGCAGCAATCTCGCGGCGAGCAGGATCACGCCGACCAGGAACGTCAGCGTCTCCAGGTCCGGAATCGAGCCGCCGGCCACGCCGGCGGCCAGGAGGGTCGAGGCCGACAAGGTGGCGATGGTCGACGTTGTAGAGACGCTCAAGGTGCGCGAGCCGCCGAGCAGGAAATAGATCAGCATGGGCACTAGGCAGGTGTAGATGCCGACCTGCACCGGCATCCCGGCCACGGTGGCATAGGCCATCGCCTGGGGAATCACCACGGCGCCCGCGGCCAGGCCGGCGACGAGGTCGGCCCGCAGCCAAGCGCGCCGCATTCCGCGATCCCCGCCTAGCACCGGGTGCTCCGCGCGCTATTGACGGCGAAGCTGGCTAGCGGACAACCCCTGAGCAGACACGGTGTTCCCTTCGCCTGATGGTGACGTCAGCTCAAACTCCCTGCTGCGAACGGAGCAGTCCTCATACGTCGAGGATGAAGGGCGCCGGCCCCCGCGCAGCCCCTCCCCCGCCCCGTCGCCGGTCACCGCCGGACGGAACGCGCTAGCTCAGGGCTAAGCCCAGCGCGAGCGCCCCGCACCCGGCGGTCAACCCGGCCAGCACCATCATCCGCAACGGCGCCGCCCGCGCCGCGCCGGCCGTCGGACCGCCACCGGGCAGCCGGGCCACCAGAGCGCCGGCGATGACGAGGGCGAAGCCCCCGACGACAACCTCGGCCGGGCGGTGCCGGCTCAACCCCAACTTGACGAGCACGGCGGCCAGGGCGAGCGCGCTCAGAATCGTGCGAGACCAGGCCAGTCGGGCGCGGACGGCCGCGTCCTGATCCGGACTCATCGTCCGCTGAACACGACGAGGGCGAGCACCGTCACCCCGGACAGGACGAGCGTGCCGGCCAGCACGGCGAGGCCGCGAGTGAGCGGCAACGGAGCGTCCTGGCGCATCGCCCGTTCGCTCCGGCTCCAACGGAGGTAGGCCAGCACGGCGGCTGCGGACCCGACGGCCGCGAGGATCGCGCCCAGCACCGAACGGGCCCCGTCCAAGCGAAACGGCGGAATCAGCTGAACGACCGCCACGGCCGCGGCGATCAGCGAGAGCGAGGTGCGGATCCAGGCTAGAAACGTGCGCTCGTTGGCCAGCGAGAATCGGTAATCCGGGTCGTGGCCCTCATCCAGCCATCGCGGACGCCAACCGGTCACAGCGCAATTCAATCATGCTCAGCCGGCGGCTCGGTTCAGTCGGCCGCCGAGGTCAGTTGGCCGCGCAGCGAAACCCGATGTGCGAGGTGCTGCTGCGCACCGTCTGGCCCTGTCGGGCCGGCGGGCGGTATCGAAGGCAGTAGGAGGGCGAGCAGAGATGCGAGCCGCCCTTGATCACTCGCCGGTCATCCTCAGCCAGCGGCTCGGACCGGCTTACGCCACAGCACGAGTGGCTCGCTGGCTCCCCCGTCGGCTGGAGCTCCCCCATCGGCTCGATCGGCCCGGTCGGCTCAGGCGACGGGTGGTGATCGGGGGTCCAGGTTGAGTCCGTCCACTCCCAGACGTTGCCGATCATGTCCACCAGGCCCCAGTCGTTGGCGCGATAGCGACCGACCGCTGTGGTGCTGGCCCGTCCGGTGGGATTCAAGTTCTCCCACGGGAACTGGCCGTGCCAGGTGTTGGCCATCATGCGGCCGCGCGGCGTGCGCTCCTCGCCCCAGGCAAACGTCGTGGGCGGCCGGCCGGCGCGCGCGGCGTATTCCCATTCGGTCTCCGTCGGCAGCCGCTTTCCGACCCACTCGGCGTAGGCCAGGGCGTCCTCGTAGGCCACGTGGACCACTGGGTGCTGATCTCGCCCGGCCAGCGAGCTGCCCGGGCCCTGGGGCGTGCGCCAGCTTGCCCCCGGCGCGAAAATCCACCACCGGCGCCAGTCATCGAGTGCAATCGGTCCGGAGGCCTGCTGGAAGACGAGCGAGCCCGGGACGAGGTCGGCCGGATCGGCGTCCTCCAGGCCGGGACCGGTGGGACGTCGCTCAGCGACGGTGAGGTAGCCGGTTTGCCTGACGAATCGGCCGAATTCCAGGTTGGTGACGGGGTGCGCGTCAAGGAGAAAGCCCGCGACCTCCGCCACATGCGCGGGTTTCTCCTCCGGGTAGAAGTCCTCGCTTCCCATCAGGAAGCGTCCGCCCGTGATTCGGACCATGTCCTTGGCAAAGGTCATGATCTTCCCGCTGACATTCCGCGTCGCCGTCATGAGGCCATGTTTGGCGACGGGGCCGCAAGCGACCTCATCCGGCTTGGGTGAGGTGCCAGTCTTACCCGCTGCCGAGACTGGGACAAAGCAGCGGAGGTGTCGACATGTCAACGATCTCACGGGAGCACACAGTCCCCCGCAGTAGCTCGAGCACAGTCCGAACGAGCGGCGGCCGAAAGCAGACCACGCGCGTCGCCGCCGCGAAATCGCGCCGCAGGGCCTGGCGGGTCGACACCCTGGTGATCCTCGGATCGCTCACGTTCACAGTCTGCTTATTCGTTCTTGGCGCCTTGCTACTACATGTCGGCTGAGCTCTGGGACCAGGGAGTTCCCACTCAGCCCGGAGACCAGGCGGCTCCCATCCAGCTCGGAAGAGCGCCGGCGCCGATGTCTCGGCCCTCGGCCACCTCTCGGCCCTCGGCCGCCTCTCGGCCGTCGGCCACCTCTCGGCCGTCGGCCACCATCGGCGGTCGCTACCAACTGCTCGCGCCGCTTCACCAAGGTCGCGAGGTGCAGGTCGTCCGCGCCCTCGACCTGCGGCTTTCGCGAGCGGTGGCGATAAAGCTGCGCATCGTGGACGATCCGGCGTCCCGCGGCGTGTTCGAGGCCGAAGTCCAGACGATGGTGAGCCTGTGCCGTCATCCGGGCCTGCTCCATCTCTACGACGCCGGGATCGACACCCAGGACGGTTGCCCGGTCGGATTCATCGCCACCGAGCTCATGGCGACGACGCTGGGCGCCGCGATGGCCGACAACACCTTGAGCAGCCAGCAGATCGCCTGCGTCGGGCGACTCATGGCCCAAGCCCTGGCCGGCATGCATCAACGCCGCATCGCCCACCGGGGGGTGACGCCGGCGAGCGTGCTGCTCGTGGACCCCGCCTTGATCAGCGAGGCGCAGCCCTGTGCTCGGCTGGCCGACTTCAGTACCGCGCTGGCCGTCACGGGCGGCCCGGAGTCCGGACGAACGGACATGGACGACGACGTGCGCTCCCTCGGGTTGTTGCTGCTGGACGCGCTCATTGGCGCCTCGGGCGTAGCCGAGCGTCCCCCGGTCCAACCGCGCGACACGCGGCCCGCGATCCCCGACTGGCTCAATCCGGCCTGGCAAGTGCTCATCGCTGACATGTGCGCCGATGACCGGCGCAACCAGCTCTCGGCGGCCGAGGCGGCGATCCGGGTGCCGCTGGGCGCTGAGCTGAGCCGATCAGGTTTCGCTTCGGGGCGATCGCGGCGGCCAGGGGGAAGGGGTGGTCCGAACCCGTCGGATCTCGACCAGCTCCAACCCGAGGGCGCGGACCCGTTCGATGAGGCCGTGCAACTGGGCCTGGTCCATTTCGCCGCTGATCACAGTCACTCGCGATTCGGTGGCGAGCTGGAATTCCTCGAAAGCCTCGAGGTCAGCTGGGCGCACCGTGCCCAGCACTCGCACTTCGAACGTCACTCGCGGCATGGACCAGAGTGGCTAGTCGGCCGGCTGATGCGCCTCACCCGTCCCAGGTGACCGCCAACGAGTCTGGCCTACGTTGGGCTGGGCGAGAGCTAAAGCTCAGAGCGCTAGCTGGAGCAAACCGAGCTCGTAACCTCGGGCGACGGCGTCCCGTCGGCGCGAGACGCCGAGCTTGCGGTACAGGGCAGCCGAGTGGGTCTTGACCGTGTTGACCGAGATCCCGAGCGTGGCCGCCACCTCGGCGAGGCTCATCGGTCCGGCCAGCTGAGTCAGGATTCCCCGTTCGCGCGCGGTGAGCGCCTCGCGCGGCCGGGCGACCGCGCGGCGCGTTGGCTCGGCGACTCTTGAGGCTATCGGCCAGATCGCGGCCAGCGCCGGCTGCGCGACCAACAGGCCGGCCAACTGCGCCGCTCGGCGGTAGAAGGGCAGTCGAACACCGTCCGGGGCCAGCTCCACGGCCCGACGGGCGGCATCGGTCGCCACTGCGGCCCGGCCCTCGAAATGAGCTACCGCGGCGGTGAGCAGCAACGCGTCGACCATGGTGGGCAGTTGGGCCGGTGGGTCGATGGCGGCCAAGGTCTCGCTGATCAGCGCGGACGCTTGGGCCACGTCACCCCGCGCGAACTGGACATCAGCCGCTCGCAGGGTCAGCTCCGGGTTGCCCCGGGCCAGCCGACGCGCCGCTAGTCTGCTACCCGGGCCGGTCTGGCCGGAAGCTATCGCGAGCTCCTCGAACGCCTCGTCGCACAGGTTGCGGATCGCCAGCAGCGGCTGGGCGGCGTCGGAATCCGGCAACAAGCTCAGCCCCTGGGCCGGCTGGCCCTGCGACATCAGCAGCTTGGCCTCAATGCACCGGGCGGCGGCCGCGAGCGGCTCGTCGGTCGGCGACCACGACGTCGCTCGGACCCGTTCAATCGCCCGTCGGCAGCGATCCCACTCCCCGCGCTGCAAGGCCAGGGCAGCGCTCCCCAGCTGCACCGCCATCACACCCCGGCCGTTGAGGGCGGGGAAGCGCCGGATGCTCGTGCTCGCGACCGCCTCGAACGTCGCGGCCAGTCGAAGCTGGCCGGCCTGGGCGTGGGCAAAGGTCAGCAACCCCAGGCAGCGCAGCTCGTGGACGACCGCTCCGGCCTCCCGGCAGGCTTGCCAGGCCAGCGTCAGCGACGCGGTCGGCGCCGGGAACGGCTGCGTCCACAACTGCAGGGCGGCGAGGTTCGCGTAGCTGGCTGCCGCCACCACACTCGGTGGACCCGGGCCCGCGTTCGCGTCCTCGACGGCCAGCAGCTCCCGCACCCGAGCCTCGCCGGCGTCGAGGTAGAGGAGCTCGGTCTCGACGTATCGCGCCACCAGCGCGACCTCCGTTGGGAGGTGGCCACTGCTCAACACCGAGGCCAGGTCCTCGCGGGCCAGCTCGACCTCGCCGTTCATGATTCGGGCCACGCCTCGGGCCGCCCGCAGCGCGATCCGTTGCGAACTGGTCAGGCCGGCCGGGAGCACCGCTCGAGCCAGGCCGGTCAACAGCTGGCCGAGGCCGATCCCGCCGGACGCCAGGGACTGCGCGAAGCCGCCGCCGATCAGCAGCTGGGCCAGGGCCAGCCAGTCCTCTGCGAGCGCGTGCTGCTCCATCGCCGACACGAGTAAGCCCTGGGTCTCGAACCAGCTCGCCGCCCGTTGGCGCAGCGCAGCCGCGTTCGCCGGGTCGCGGGTCTCCCGCCGTCGACTCAGATTCTCCTGCAGCATCGGGTGAAACCGGAACCACTGCTGTTCGCGGTCCAGCGGGGTGATGAAGAAGTTGGAGCTGGCCAAACCCTCGAGCACCAGCCGCGAGTCGGCCCGCCCGCTGAGGGCGTCGGCCAGGCCCTCGGAGACCTCGCGCAAGATGCTCACGTCGACGAGCATCCGCAGTTGCTCGGGCGGAAGGCCGTCCAGGACGGAGTCCATCAGCTCGGGCGCGCGCAGCGACCGCAGTCGCCGTCGCAGCTCGCCGCGCTCGGCGGGGACCGCGCTGGCGAAGTTCAGGGCGGCCAGCTGCACGGCGGCCGGCCAGCCCAGCGTGCGATCCAGGAGTTCCTCGACGTCCTCGGTGTCGAAGGTGATGCCGTGCGCGCGGAGCACCTCGGCCGTCTCCTCGACGTTCATGGCCAGCTCGGCCGCGCGAATCTCGGCCACCCGATCTTCCAACCGGTAGCGATGCAGCGGCAGCAGGGGATCCGACCGAGCCGCCAACACGATCCGCAGGCCGGGGATGGGGTACTGGACGATCGAGTCCAGCGCTTGGCGGACCTTCGAGTCGGTCAGCAGCTGGGCGTCGTCGACGATGAGCAGCAGGTGCCCCCAAGCCTCGAGCACGTCGACTAACAACCCCAGCGCATGCTCGGCGATGGGCGCGACGCCGGCTCGGACGGCGGTCGAGCGCCCGGCTGCGGCCGGCGCCGATCCGAGGAGCTCTTGCGCGTCGACGGCGGCGATGACCGCTCCCCAGAAATCGGCCTCGTTGTTCCGGGTCTCGTCGACCGTGACCCAGGTCATCGGGGCCGCCCGCGGCGCCGGCCAGTTGGTCAGGACCGTGGTCTTGCCCCAGCCCGGTCCGGCGCTGAGCAGAGTGAGCGGCTTGCCCGCGGCGGCGTCCAGCAACGCGTGCAGGCGGGGCCGCGGCGACTCAGAAGTCCCCGTCCTCGACCGGGAGCCCACCGCACCCGTTTGCATGTCCATCCCCTACCTGGTCCCGCAAAAAGTCGTACACCCGTCGAAAGGACTCCAGATTCGTGCACCAGTAGATCCCCGCCATGTAATCAATTCGCAACACAGCGTCACAAATATCGGTCGGTCAACGCGGGTCACAGCAAGCCGTGTTGTCGGGCCGTCGCGACGGCTTCGGACCGATTGGCGGCGCCGAGCTTTTGGTAGAGCGCCGTGAGGTGGGATTTGACGGTGTTCGGCGACAAAAGCAGCTCGCGCGCGATCTCGGCGTTCGTCATCCGCGCGCCGAGTCGATGCAAGATGGCGATCTCCCGGCCGGACAAGCTGGCCAACAACTCGGGGCCCACGACCAGCGCGGCCGGCCCGAGCGGCCTGCGCTCGACTCGCGGATCGGCCGGCCACGCGCGTAAGAGTCGAGGACTGCCCTCCAACAGCCCGGCCAGCATGCCTCGGGCGCGGACGAAGGGCTGTCTGATGTCATCACCGGCCAACTCCAAGGCCTGGCGCACTTGCCACTCCGCAGAATCGTCCGCGCCTTGGAGTTGCCGGGACCGGGCCGACAGCAGCAGGGCGCTCACCAGAATGGGGTCGTCGCTCGCGCTGTCATCAGCCAGCGTGAAGCGCAGCAGCCGATCCGCGGGCGCGGTCCGCTCCTGCGACAAGTAGGCGCGGGCCGCCGCTATCGCCAACCAGGGCTGAGACTGGTCGGCCGACCTGGCCCCCAGCAGGTTGAGGGCGGACTGCGGTCGCCCCAGCTCAGTCTCGATCTCGGCCAGCAGGTGCAGCCGAGCGGCGAGCAGCAACGGGGGCAACCGCGGGACCGCCCGTTCCAGGGCCAACAACTCGGTCCGGGCTGAGGCGGCGTCACCCGACTCGAAGGACAACCACGACCGCAGCATGATGAGCGCCCAGCCGATGGCCGGATCCCCCCGGTCGCTCTTGGACTGCCGCCATCGGGTCTCGGCCAAATCCAGGCAGCTCCGCCAGCGAGGCAGATCCAGCCGGACGAAGGCCCGGACGACCTCGGCCAGATGGTAGGTCGCCGACAGAGTCAGTTCCGGGTCGGCTCGGACCAGTGCCCGCGATCGCCTGCGGGCACTGGCGTCGCCGCCCTGGGGGCGCACGGCGTTCACCAGCTCCAGCAGGGCCAAACATCGCAACTCAGCTCGGGGCACCGAGCCGACCAGGCGAGCGGATCGGGCCGCTTCGGACAACAACTCGCTCGGGAATCGCCAGTCCCCGGACGACCAGAAATGGACCCGGGCCTGGATCTCCAGCACGGCAGAGCGCAACGCGAGGGCCGAGTGCGGCCCGGCCCGTGGACTCGGCGTCACGGCCAGGCGTCGCACCGCCCGGTCGACCTCCACGACGGAGTACTGCTCGCCGGCCCGGACGACTGCGATCAGCGCGGTCGCGTGCTGCGCGGCCAGGTCTTCGCCGCCGAGCGCTGGGTCGGGATCGGCGACCGTCGCGAGCACCTCATCGTCGATCGTGTTCAGCGTGCCCAGCTCGATCAGCGTCGCCGCCAGCGAACCGCCCAGCAGCGCCGCCCGGAGCTGGCGCCGGTTGTGGCCCAACCTCGCGTATTCAAGCGCCCGCAACGGGTCCTCGGCCGCCAGGCACCATTCCGAGGCCCGCTGATACAGCCTCGTCGCTGAGAACTCGCCGTCGTGTTGCAGAAAATGGAGCAGGATCTCGCGCAGCAGCGGGTGATAGCGAAATCTCAGCTGGGCGTCGTTCACCGGGGTGACGAAGCTGTTGGCCCGCGCCAGCCCGCGCAGCAGCTCGACCGCCCCCGGCACCTCGGCCACGGCTTCGGCGATCGGCCCGGCCACCTCGTCGAGGAAACTGGTCGCGATCAACAGCCGACGCTCGGCCGGCGACAGCCGCGCCAGCACCTCGGCCACCAGGTACTCGCCGACGCTGCCTCGATCTAGGGCGAATTGCTGAATGAAATCCGCGGGATCGGCCAGTCCGGCCGCGCCCATCGCCGAGAGCCGGACGCCGGCGACCCACCCCTCGGTCCGCCGTTGCAGCGTCGCCAGCTGACCGTCGGTGAGGGCGACCGAATGGCTGGCCAGCACCCGCCGGGACTCCTGCGGGGTCATCGCCAACTCGGTCGCGCGGATCTCGCCCAGCAGTCCGGCCGAGCGATAGCTGTGCAAGGCAAGCACCGGGTCCAGGCGGGCCGAGACGATCAACCGCAGCCGATCTCCGCCGGCGCGCACCACCGCGTCGAGTTCGGCCAGCAGCGACGGATCGATCAGGTGCTGGGCGTCGTCGAGGATGAGAACAGTGCGCTGCGCGGGCAACACACGGCGCAGGCCGGCGAGGAACGCCGCGGGACCGCGGTCGTGGGGCAGCGCGGCGTAGGCGTTGCGGTCGACCAGGTGGCCGGCGCTTTCTAGCGCCGCGCCGACCCGGTCCCAGAAGGTCTGCGGGGCGTCCTCGCCGGGTGACAGCGAGATCCAGGCCGGCCGTCGCGGGAGGGTGCTCGCCCAGTCGGCGAGCAGCGTGGTCTTGCCGGAGCCGGCGCCAGCGCAGACCAGGGTCAGGGGCAGCCAGTCGAAGGAGTCCAGCTGGACGCTCAATCGGCGGCGGTGGGTGAAGCGGGCGGGGAGGGTAGGCGGGCGGAGCCTGCTGCGGGCCGTCACTCCGTCCATTAAGAAGACCTTCTACTCCCTCACGTAGCCAGCTGTGCGACTGCCCGCTGTCCCATGCCACTACCGGAAACGTCTCACATGCCTCCCACATCGTCCATTTGTCTCTCACCCCGACCATTTGTCAAGATATCCGACTGCGGGCCGGGTCTTGCGGTGCGACTGCCGACGGCAGTCCTCGGTTCGCGCTCCGGGACGAGCTTCGCGGCCCGGGGCTGGACCGGCGCGTGACCTAGTCTTTTGTTACCACCTTGTTACTAGCGGCCGTTGTCTCTAGCGGCCAGTCTTACTAGCGGCCACTCTGATCAGCGGCCACTCTCACCAGCGGCCACTGACTGACAATGAGGAGGGCTGTGAGCGAGCACAGATACCGAATTTGCGTGGCGGGCGGGTTAGGCCCGGCCAGCCGCCATGCCTTCGCCGGGTTTGAGATCTGCCCTCGAGGGGCGGACACCGAACTGATCGGCGTTCTCGACCAACCCACGCTCTATCAGATCCTCGCCCACATTCAGAACCTGGCCCTGGAACTGGTGGCCGTCAGCCGCGAGGAGCGAACTCCGGCAGCGCGAGTACTAGCACCGCGGGAATAGCAACACGCGAATAGCACCGCTGGGGCAATAGCAGCGCCGGGGCAATAGCACCGCTGGGGCAATAGCAGCGCCGGTGAAATAGCACCGCTGGCCTAAGACGGACTCAGCGGCGTGATCACCCCGCCGAGGCGGCGTCGGCGGCCAAGATCAACTCCGCCGACGGGCCGGTCAAACGCTCGTGGACGAGCACCGAGCCGTTGGCTGCCGCCACGCTCGTCGCGAACCGGGCCGCCCACAGATCCCGCCAAACGATAGCGACGGCACTCTCGTCGGGACTCATCGCCTCCGCGATCAGCTCGACATCGCGCTCGCTGATGAGTCCGTCGTACTCACCCTCGAGCTCATAAAACAACTCGCGCACATCGTCGTCGAGATCGTCGATCTCCACTGAGTAGACCTCGCCCGCGCTGTTGCGGCCGATGACGAGAATGTCGAGCACCCTAATGGCCTCGCTCTCGCTGAGCTCGATCAAGGCAAGCACTAGATCCGGGGGCAGCGGGCGGTCGTCAAATTCCAGCAACAGGAATTCGACGGGGCCTTGCATCCGAGCCCTCCTTTGCCACTTGATTTGGCACTTGATGTGCGACTTGATGTGCGACTTGACTTGATTTTGTTTACTGATCACTGCATTGACCAGTTGTTGAACGACGGTGATTTGCCAGTTGATTAACCGTGATGAGGGCGACGATAAGACGGCCGGCGGGCGGCAGAATCACCCACGAGGCATGACGCTCGCCCCCGCGCCGGCGCCGGCGCGGGACGCCGACCGCAGCCGATCGATTTACCCGGTCGGGGTGATCACCCTGCGTGTGGAAAGTGTCACGATAAGCCTATGTAGCCATCTCTGACCTTTGGACGTTTCCGCAAGCTGCTGGGGGGCATTGCCCGTGAACGAGTCACTCTTCGTCAACGTCCGAAGCGGGCCGCCCGGCCGCCGGACCCACCAACGCCGCCGGGGCCACCAAGTCCGCCGGGGCCACCGATGAACGCGGACGGCAAGGTCAGGGCACCCGATTCGCCCCCGCAGTTCGTCTCGCGACCACGATTGAGCACCGAGCTGACCCGGGGCGCGCGCCAGCCCGTGACCCTGATCGCCGCCGGACCGTGGTCGGCCCAAACGGTGATGCTCACCGACTCGGCGCAGCCTCGGTCGACGCCGAACGCCTGGCTGTCCCTGGACGCGCCAGACAACTATCCGGCTCGGTTTTGGTCCTTGGTCGGCGAAGCCCTCTTCGCCGCCGGGATCACCGAGGACGCCGAGTCTTTCAGCTCGCTGCCCCACGATCCCGACGGCGCGGTGCAGTTCTTCGAGGCGTTCCGCGGCTGCCTAGACGGACCGGCTGAGCGACATCTGATCATCGACGACGCGCATTTCCTCAGCGATCCGACGCTGCTGGCTGAGCTGGACGTGATCATCCGCTACGGCTCCAGCTATCTAAAGCTTGTCCTGAGCGCTCGCACCGACCCGCTGCTTCCGTTGCATCGCTACCGGCTGGCCGGGCAGATGCACGAGATCCGCGCCGAGGCGCTGGCGATGACCAAACCCGAAGCCCGGGCCTTGCTGACCATTCACGGGGTGAACCTCTCCGGGTCCGATTTGGCGCTGCTGACTCGGCGCACCGAGGGCTGGGCGGCCGGCCTGCGCCTGTCGGCGATGAGCATGGCCGGATCCCGGCATCCCGAGCAGTTCATCACGCAACTGGCGATGGACCAGGGAAGCGTCGGGGAGTACCTGATGGAGGAGGTCCTCGCCCAGCAGGATCCGTCGGTGCGCCAGTTACTAGTGCAGACGAGCTTCCTGCGGGAGGTCTCGGCATCGCTGGCCGCCGCGGTCACGGGCATCGACGCCAGCGGGGAGCTCCTGGCCGAGCTGTCGCGCACCAATTCCTTTGTGGTCGCGCTTGATCGCGGCGGCGGCCGGTACCGATACCACCAGCTGTTCGGCGAGATCCTCTCCTATCTGCTGATCCGGGATTTCCCAACGATGCAGGACGAGCTACGTCGCCGCGCGTCGGACTGGTTCGAGAAGCAGGGCGACACGGCGTCGGCGATGCGCTACGCGATCGCCGCCCACGACTATGCGCACGCCGCCTCCGTGCTCGTCAACGGTGGGCTGGCCACCGCCTATGTCGAACGAGAAGACCTCCCGACGTTCGAGCCGGCCGAGGCCTCGCCGCTCGAGCCGACCGGGACCGACCGGTGGGGGTCGGCCGGCCGGCCGACGGTCGAGGGCACCATCGCGCAGGCCGGAATCGCCGTGATGCACGGCGATGTCGAACTGGCGCAAGACCACCTGCGGCACGCCGACTTCGCCGAGATGAATCCGAAGGCTCGCACGGCCGCCGTGCTGGTCTCGGCCATCGCCGCGCAACGAAGCGGGCAGTTGGCCGAGTTGGATTCCGCCGCCGAATCACTCATCGAGCTCTCGGAGACTCCGGCCGCGTTCGAGCAGCCCGCGGGCCTGCGCGCGGCGCTGCGCTTGAGTCAGGCCAGCACCCGCTTTTGGAACGGAAGCGCCGCCCAAGAAGTGGAGAGTTACCTCTTGGACGCCCGGCGTGAGGCCGGGCGCGAGTCGGCGGACGCCGTCGAGCTCGAGTGCCTGGATCTGTTGGCCTTGTCGAGCGTCCTGTCCGGTCGGCTGGAACACGCGAAGGACTACGACCGCCAGTGCCACGACCTCGTGCGAAGCTCGCCCCGACTGCATTTGCTGCCGCTGCATCATCTCGTTCATGCCAACGCCCTGATGCTGCGCGGTGATTTCAGCGGCGCCACCCGTTGCGCGCAGCGCGCGGAGCAGACCGCGGGCAACGATCTCGACGACTCGGTGCGAGCCGCGGCCGCGCTGACCCGGGTCTGGCTGGCCATCAACACCGGTCAACTGGCCGACGCGCACCTTCGGCTGCGCACCGCCCCCGAGCTAGCCGCTCGCCTGCCGAAATCGCTGCTGCGTTCGAAGCTGCTGGCCATGGCCGAACTCGAGACCGCGCTCGGCCGCCCGCACGCCGCCGTCAATTTATTGCGCGGACGGTCCAATCGCAGCCGCGACCCGCTACTCGGACCAGCGTTGGCCCGAGCCCATCTCCGGCTGGGTGAGATCGAGGACGCTACGACCGCGATCCGGCCGATTCTCATCGCCGCGGACACCACGCCGCCGCTGCCCCAGCTGCTGCTGGCCTTGCTTGTCTCCGCCCAGATCGCCGAGGCGAGGGGCGATGAGGCGCGGGCGGTCGAGGAGGTGCTGCGCGCCACCGAGTTAGCGGCCGACGGCCTCAACCAGCCATTTGTCTCCGAACGGCGGTCCCTGGCCGGGCTGCTGTCCCGCCACCCCGAAACGCGCTCGGCCTGGCCCAGCGCGGGCGGAGTGGTCGTCGATGAGGCGCGGGCCGAAGGCGGGGCCAGGCCGCGCCGGCTGGCCGAGCCGCTCACCGACCGCGAAGTGTCGGTCCTGCGTCGGTTGGCCACCACCATGACGACCGCCGAGATCGCCGAGGAGCTCTGCGTCTCGATCAACACAGTCAAGACCCACATAGCCGCGATCTATCGCAAGCTGCCGGCCGCCGGCCGACGCGACGCCGTCTGGCGGGCCCGGCAACTCGAACTGCTCTGACCCGGGTCGCACCGGACGGGGCGACCACCCGCCGAGGATGACACCGGCCAACGGCGGACGGGTAAAGCTGGGCGCTAGTCGGATACTCGGGAAAGGCGCCCCGCTCATGCAGACGCACAGGGATGAGTCAGCTCCGCCCATGTCCAACCGGGTCGGGTGGATTGTCTTCGGTGCGGTTGCCGCGGTCGGACTCGCCGCCCTCAACGCGGTGTGATGCGCGGTCAGCGATACCTACGACGCCAGTTGCGGGCGGCGAGGTCGGCGCTGCCCAAACGCGAGAATCTCAAGGCCGACCTGCTGGCTGGCCTGCCGGGGGCGATCAGCAGCGTCCCGGACGGGATGGCGACGTCGGTGTTAGCCGGCGTGAGCCCGGTGCACGGGCTGTACGCGAGCATCGGCGGCCCGATTGGCGGCGGCCTGTCGCAGAGCACCCGGCTGATGGTGGTGACGACGACCAGCGCCGCGGCGCTGGCCGCCGGATCGGCCGTGTCCGACATCGCCCCCGGCCAGCGGGAGGACGCGCTGTTTCTGCTGACCATTCTGACGGGCATCGTCATGATCGCGGCGGGCCTTCTCCGACTGGGCCGCTACACCCGATTCGTCCCGCACTCGGTGATGATCGGTTTTCTCACCGGGATATCGGTGAACATCCTCCTAGGCCAATTGCCCGACCTGCTCGGCTACCACGCCCACGGCTCCACCAATCTCGCGAAGGCGATCGACACTGTCTCGCATCTGAGCGTCGAGGTGCTTCCCTCGGCCGCCACCGGCGCCGCCGCGATCGCGATCACAATCGTGCTGGCCCGCACCCGGGTGCGCTCGGTGGCCGCGTTGTTCGCGCTGGTGCTGCCCACGGCGGCGGTCATCATCCTGGCCGCCGGCAGTGTGGCGCGGGTGCGAGATTCCGGAGCCATTCCGTCGGGGGTTCCGATCCCCCATCTGCCGCGCCTGAGCGCGCTCACCTTCAGCGTCGTCACCGGAGCCTTCTCGGTCGCCGCGATCGTGCTCGTGCAGGGCGCCGGAGTGGCCCAGTCAGCCCCGAATCCCTCGGGCCATCGGTCCAGCCCGAATCAGGACTTCATCGGCCAAGGGGTGGGCAACATCGTCAGCGGAGTGATCCAGGGTCAGCCGGTCGGCGGCTCAGTCGGCCGAACGGCGTTCAATGTGGCGACCGGAGCCAAGAGCCGCTGGGCTTCGATCTTCTCCGGCGGATGGATGCTCATCATCCTGTTGCTCTTCTCCGAGGCGGTCGGACTAGTCGCGATGCCCACGCTGGCCGGCGTGCTGATGGTCGCGGCGGTCGGATCGCTCAGAGTGGACAGCGTTGCCACCATCTGGCGGACCAGCCGCATCTCCCAAGTCGGCCTGATCACCACGTTCCTAGCCACGCTGTTGCTGCCGGTGGCGGCCGCGGTCGGGATCGGGGTCGCGGTGGGGCTGCTGCTGCAGCTGAACCAAGAGGCCCTCGACCTCCGGGTCGTCTCCCTCGTCCCCACCGACGACGAGCACTTCGCCGAACATCCCGCGCCCCGCAAGCTGCCCAGCCACGCCGTGACCGTCTTGGACGTCTACGGAAGCTTGTACTACGCCGGGGCTCGCACGCTGCAGAGCCGGCTGCCCGATCCGGCCGGTTCCGCGGCGGCCGCGGTCGTCCTACGCCTGCGGGGCCGGACGATGGTCGGGGCCACGTTCATCGTGGTGATCGACGACTACCTCGCCCGGCTGGCGGCCAACGAGGGCCGGCTCTTCCTCAGCGGCGTCGATCCGGACTTGGCCGACCAGCTCGGACGATTCGATCGTTTCGACTCCGCCGGCCTGGAAATCCTCACGGCGCGCCCGGTCCTCGGCGGTTCGACCCGGGAGGCCTATGAGCGCGCCGCCCGCTGGGTGTCCGGCCGGACGCAAGCCGGACGCTAGCTAGCTCAGGCGTTGTCCCGCAGCTCGTGGCCGTGCACCGCGATCGCGTAGATCACCAGCACGTCCAGCGTGATCACGATGACCGACCAGACTGGGTAGGCGCCGATCACCAGCAAGTTCAGGACGGCCTGCCCGACGGCGATGGCGATGGCCGCGATGCTCGCCACGATTGAGCCGGTGAACAAGGCCATCCCCACGATGAGCACCACGATTCCGAAGATCAGGTTGATCCAGCCCCACGTGGTGTAGTCGAGGTTGATCACGTTTGCCCGCGGTCCGGCGACGAACACCTCGTCGCGCGCCAGGGCCACGATCCCCCAGATGATGTCGAAGATCCCGGCCAGGACCAGCGCGATCGCAGCGAACAAGATCCACCCCACCCAGGCGGACACCTCCGACGGACGCAAGTCGACGTCCTCGTCTGCGCTTGTGTACATGCTCGATCTCCTCGCTGGCTAGGCTGGCTAGGGCTGCCACAGTTGTGGCCAGACCGGACCTCTAGGCCCGATGACGTCGATCTTGGGCAGCGGGAGGCCAGCGCGCTTCATTCCGGGAGGATGAAGGCGCTCACCGACGGAACAGGTCCACTGAGCAGATGCTCGCTCGCATCCTTGTGCGCCTGGTCCTGTTGGCGGTCATCGTCGGCTTTGTGGCCGAGTTGGTGCCCGGCATTCACGTTTACGGCGGCTTCGGCGCCCTGCTCTGGATCGCCGTGCTGTTCTCGGTGCTGAACGCCATCCTCGGCCCGGTGCTGCACTTGCTGAGCCTGCCGCTGATCGTGTTGACCTTGGGCCTGTTCCTGCTCGTCGTCAACGCCGCCATCCTCGGATTGACGGCCGGCCTGTCCAGCCATCTGGACATCGACTCATTCGGCGACGCGGTCTTAGGCGGATTGCTGATCGCGATCTTCTCCTGGTTGGCCGAGTTGATCTTGCCGATCCGCGCACGCGAGTGACCCCGGCCAATCGACTAACCGCGGCCAATCGGGGCTCAGGCCATTTCGAAGAGCACCAGGACGAGGTTGAGCACCGAGACCGTCAGCAACAAGAGCCCCACGGTCTCCACGGCGCGCCGCAGTCGGGGCGAGAGCGCGCACCGTCGGTCGAAACCGCTGGCCTTACTAGCCCGCACGACCCGACGACAGGGCGTCTTGTGGACTGAGGAGTCTATTCCGACGGTGGTCATGGGCGCTCCCGCAAGGTGGCTGAGCTGCCAGCTTCGCCGCTGGTCGCTCGTTGCGACTCACCCGTCCGGGATGGCTCTGAGCCCGAGCGCTTGGAAATCCGCGCGCTCACGCCGCCGGGATGATCCCTCGAGCGCCGGGGCCGGTCAGGCTGATCCGACCAAGCCGAGCTGGAGGTAGCACCGTGGCGAGAGCATTCCAGGGAACGATCAAACTCGACGTCCGTGACTCCGTTCCGGATTGGGACGCCTTCACCGCCGAGCGGGCCCCGGCGGACGCGCCCAACGTGCTGGTGGTGCTCTATGACGACACCGGGATGGCCGCCTGGTCGCCCTACGGGGGACGGATCCAGATGCCGACCATGCAGCGCCTGGCCGACAACGGCCTGACCTACTCGCAGTGGCACACCACCGCCCTGTGCTCGCCGACCCGCTCGACCTTCTTGACCGGACGCAACCACCATTCAAACGGCTTCGCGTCCATCTCCGAGTCCTCGACCGGCTTTCCCGGTTACAGCTCGCACATCCCGCCCGAGAACGGCACCATGGCCCACGTCCTGCGCGACAACGGCTACAGCACCTTCTGGGTCGGCAAGAACCACAACGTGCCGGTCGACGCCTGGACCCAGGGCGCCTCGAAGAAGGAGTGGCCGCTGGCGATGGGGTATGACCGCTTCTACGGCTTCATCGGCGGCGAGACGAACAACTGGTACCCCGACCTCGCCGAGGACAACCACTACATCGACCAGCCGTACCGGCCCGAGGACGGCTACCACCTGTCCAAGGACCTGGCCGACCAGGCGTTGAAAATGATTCGCGACACCCGACAGTCCGAGCCCGGCAAGCCCTGGTACCTGTGGTTCTGCCCCGGGGCCAATCACGCCCCGCATCACGCGCCGCAGGACTATATCGACAAGTACCGGGGCCAGTTCGACGACGGCTACGAGGCCTACCGCGAATGGGTGCTGCCGCGCATGATCGAGCGCGGCGTGCTGCCGGCCGGGACCGAGTTGACGCCGATCAACCCGATGGCCGAAGGCACCTTCAGCCCGAACGACCTGGTGCGACCGTGGGAAACGCTCTCGGCGGATGAGAAGAAGTTGTTCTCCCGAATGGCCGAGGTCTTCGCCGGCTTCTCCGAGTACACCGACGCCCAAGTCGGGCGCATCATCG
>JAOPUY010000173.1 GCA_025963265.1 Frankiales bacterium
ACTTCACCGGCCAGCTCGGTGACGCCGAGCAGGTCCGCGAGCTGTTGGACTCGCTGCCGCCGCGGGCTCGCGCTGTGCTGGTGTTGCGCTACTTCCACGACCTCGACGACGCGCAGATCGCGGCCGATCTCGACATTCGAGTGGGAACGGTGCGCAGCATCGTCAGCCGCACGCTCAACACCCTGCGGACGCGCCAGGATGCCGGGCCGCCGCGCCCGATCTCTCAGACGAAAGGCGGTGCCTCATGAATGCAGCTGGCGATAATCGCGACCCGGCGGCGATCCTGCGGGCCGGCCTGATCGCGGAAGCGGCTTCAGCCCGGGTCAGCTCCGATCTCGCCGAGCGGGTCATCGCGCAGGCCGAGTCCCCCCAGTCGGCCGTCGGGCCCAACGGCGCCGGCGGCGGGCTCGATCGCGGGTCACGGGCGTGGCGCAGTTGGCTGCTTCCGTTGGCGGCCGCGGTCGTCATCGCGATCCTGATCGGCTCGGCGGTGACGGCGGTGCGGCTCGTGTCAGGCGGCGGCGACAACAGCGGCGGGCAGCCCGCCCCGCTCAGCCCGCAGCCGACCCAGTCGGCGCCGACTCCGGCGCCGAGCTCGGACGGGCCAGCCCAGTCCTCGACCGCACCGACCCCCTCCAGCGCGGCCACCGGCGGCCCCACGTCCTCGGTCACCGCCGCTGGCCCGAGCGGACCGGTGCCAGCCGGGTTCCGAGCCACCGACGTCACCTGGATCAGCCTCGAGGACGGCTGGGCGCTGGGCACCGCGCCGTGCGCCACCGCGCCCTGCACCTCGATCGTGCGGACGTCCGACGGCGGGAAGTCCTGGGTCGGCATCCCAGCCCCGAAGGCCTACCTCTACAGCGTGGAGTCGTGCCCGTCCCAAACCGCCGCCTGCGTCACCAGCCTGCGCTTCGCCAACGCCGAAGTGGGTTACGCCTTCGGGCAGAACTCGTTGTTCATGACGGTCGACGCCGGCCGCACCTGGCAGCGTCAGACTGGCGGTGCGTTGAGTCTGGAGGTGGCCGACGGGACCGCGCTGCGCTTGTCGACTAAGTGCCTGCCCGGCTGTCCGCTAACGGTGGCCAGCGCACCGGTCGGCAGTAGCGCGTGGACCGATGCCGGGCTGCCCAACAACGGCGCTGACAAGGGTGGTGAGTTGGTGCGGGCCGGTCGTGAGGTCGTGGTCGCCAACTATGGGAACCCGGCTGGCGGCGCGGGCAAGGCGACGACGGCGCTGTCCGTGTCGAGCGACGATGGCGTCAGTTGGTCGACAGTGGATGAGCCTTGTCCCCAAGGCGCGAGCGCCACTGGCGAGGTCGACACGCGCGGGGTCACGGTGGCCCCAGACGCCTCGATCACCGTGCTCTGCGTCTCTCGGTTGAGTGAGTCCGCGCCCTCGTTCACGATGACCTCGACCGACGGCGGCCGAGACTTCACGCGGGCCGCGACCTCGCCGGGCGCCGCGGCGAGCACGCCGATCGCCGCCGGCGCAGCCACTGACCTGCTCGTCTCGGCGAGCAGCGGTGTGGCTCGAAGCACCGACGGCGGGGCGACCTGGCGCACCGTGCTTCCGCGGGTCTACTACCTGGGCTTCGAGTCCAGCTTGGTCGGACGGGCGCTCGTGCACGGCCCGGGGGTCGGCGCCGCGGCGTTGCTCAGCACCACCGACGGCGGGGCGAACTGGACCTCCGCGCCGTTCAACTGAAACCAGCGGCGGCGCTTAGGCCTGGCGGGCGTTCCAGCGCGGATTCTTCTTGTTCACAATGAAGTTCCGTCCGCGACGGCGAACGACGATCGAGCCGTCCTTCTTCTTCAACGAGCTCAACGAGTTCCGATTTTTCATGGCGAGCCTCTCAGGGTCGGTGCGGATCATTGATGAGAACCATTCCCAGTTGCGGGCTATTCCGCCGAAACGAGCTGGACGTAGGCGGCAGACTGTACCCATGGAGCAAATCACCAAACGCCTGATGAACTGGGCCTCAATCCTGGAGGTGAGCACACGCGAGCAGGCGCTGACGGCCAGCGCAATGCCCTTTGTCTTCCCGCACATCGCGCTGATGCCCGACGCGCATCTCGGCAAGGGGGCGACCGTCGGCTCGGTGATCCCGACCCTTGGCGCGATCATCCCGGCCGCCGTGGGAGTAGACATCGGCTGCGGGATGATGGCCGTGCGCACTGGCCAGACCCGGTCAGAACTGGCCGAACTCGATCTCGCTCAATTGCACGCCGCGATCAGCGCGGCCGTCCCGCTGTCGGCCGGCAAGTACAACGCGCGGCTGTCCGACACCGCCCCGGCGCGGATCGCCGAGCTCGAGGCGCTGCCCGGCGCCGACCAGGCCCACACGGTCGCGCCGAACTGGCCTCGGCAGCTGGGTTCGCTCGGATCGGGTAACCACTTCATCGAGGTCAGCCTCGATGAGTCCGACCAGGTATGGCTCTTCCTGCATTCGGGCTCGCGCGGGGTGGGGAACAAGCTGGCGGCCAAGCACATCAAGATCGCCCAGCAACAGTGCGCTCAGCGCTGGATTCAGCTGCCCGACCCCGATCTGGCCTACCTCGTGGAGGGCGACCCGGAATTCGAGTCCTACCAGCACGCGCTCGACTGGGCGCAGCGCTTCGCCTTCCTGAACCGGGCCGAGATGATGGACCGGGTCCTGACCTGCTTCGGCGAGTGGTTCGGCCGATCCCCCGAGCGGCTGGAGGAGATCAACACCCACCACAACTACACCGCCCGGGAGCGGCATTTCGGCAAGGACGTGTGGCTGTCGCGCAAGGGCGCGATCGACGCGCACGCCGGAGTCGCCGGGCTGATCCCAGGATCGATGGGAGCGGCCTCCTACGTCGTCACGGGAAAGGGAAACGCCCTGGCCCTGCACTCATCGCCGCATGGCGCCGGCCGGAACTTCTCGCGCAGCGCGGCCCGGCGGCGGTTCAGCCGGGCCGACCTGGACGAGCGGATGGCCGGCATCGCGTGGGGCGAGTCGGACGCGTTCCTCGACGAGCATCCTCAGGCCTACAAGGACATCGACGTGGTGATGGCCGACGCCGCTGACCTCGTCGACGTGCGGCACACGCTGCGTCAGATCGTCAACGTCAAGGGCGACTAAATCGGGCTGAGATGAGGGCTGGCGGCGAGCGGCGCCAACGTGGATGATGAGCGCATGGCGCAGGTTGTGGCTATCGACGACGGCAGCGAGGTCTTCGGAGACCCGCGCGATGGCGGTCGCGTGCTACGCGTCAACTGGCACGCCGAGGACGGCTTCGTCGTGCTCAGCGTCTGGCGGGAGAACCTGTGCGTGGCGACCAGCCGACTGGCCACCGCCGACGTGCCCGCGCTGATCGAGGTGCTCAGCCGCGGGCTGAGCGTCGCGCTCAGCCCGCTGGCCTCAACTGGCTGACCGGACCCTCCCCGGCTAGACCATGCCCGGCTAGCGGTGGCCGGTGGAACTGGCCAGTGTGGCCGCCGCGGTGACGGTGCCGCTGTTCATCGCGCCGATCGCCGTCCCCGCCACCGCTCCGAGGGCGGCGCTGGCCGCCACGACCTGAGCGCGCAGGCTCAGCGAACGGGCGCGCAGCGTCCGAGTCGCGCCGCCCGCCCGGCGGGCCAGTCGGGCTAGGCGGGCGATGGACGGACGGGGCCGGTGCCGCACGGCCGAGACGAGCCCGTCAGCGGTGAGGCTGAGCACGAAGACGGGCGTTGACGCGATGATGAACAGATCGGCGACGTTGTAGTAATGCGCGCCGAGGTGCAGGTAATCGATCGCGCCGCGGACGCTATGCGGCGCCGTCCAAAAGTGCAGACCGAGTCGGTCGAGCAGATTGCTGCTCCAGCCGGCCAGCATCAACGTCCCCGAGATCGTGACCCACGAGTTGCGACGGGCCCGCAGCAGCGCGATCACCGCGAGACTGAGCAGCAGCGCGCTCAGCAGGTCGAGCACGGCGCCGTCCACCGGATCGGCGAACCACTCGCTGACGGTGGCCGATACGAGCGCGTCGCCGCCGCTGTTGATCCGGGTGTCGGCGACGTGGCGCCAAGCCCACCATTTCAAGAGTTGATCGGCGGCGATCACCGCTGCGAAAAGGACGAACACTCCGACGCGCCGCTGCGAGCGGGGATTTGCTGCCACCCCTCCAGACAAGCGGGCGGCAATTCGTCCGGCCTGTGAGGTGGGGCGGCGCCGGCTGTGCGTGCGGCCAATTGACCGTGAGCCGCGCTACACCCGCCGGCTCGAAGCCGAGTGCTTAGAGCTCGAACGCGACCGCTCGCACCGGAGCGCCGTCGGCTCCGGTGAGCTTGATCGGCAGGCAGGAGATGAACGGGTCGAAGTCGATCTGCTCGAGGTGGCAGAGATTCTCGCCGATCACGCCGCCGGCGTCGGCGATCAGGTGGTGGCTGGGATAACCCTCGCCCGGGTGGGCGGCATCCGGCGTCTCGTCGATGTTCGGCGCGTCCAGCAAGAAGGTCCGCACGCCTGCCTGCAGCATCCGCCGGCAGGCTTCGGCGTCCAGGAAGGGGTTGTCGAAGTAGCGCGGGGTGCCGTAATGAGCCGACCAGCCGGTGTGCAGGACGGCGATGTGGCGCCGCTCGAACTGACTGGCGTAGGGCGCGATCCGCTCCCAGCCGATGCGCTCGCGCGGACCGCTGACCGGGACCTCGATCAGCACCGCTGGGCCGAGGAACAGCCCGAGGTCAAGCTCGTCTAGCCGCAGACCCTCCTCGGAGAAGTGGTACGGCGCGTCGACGTGGGTGCCGGTCTGCGAGCCGAGGTGCAGGCTCAGCACGTTGAAGCCGTCCTGGGCGATCGTGGTCGCGACCCCGATCCGCGGCTCGGGGTCGCCGGGGTACACCTGGGTCGACTCGTCGACGGGCAGCGACAGGTCCACGATCCGCCGGGGCGGATTCACCGACTCAGCCCTAGTATCAGCGGGCGCCGCGGCAGGCCCGCAGGATGGCGTCGGCGACCGCCGGGCCCTCCTGGCCGAGCGCGGCGCGGTAGTGCTCCAGGATGGCGCGCTCGCGGCCGAGTTCGATGCGGGTGCCGCCGGCGTTGATGCGAGCGGTCTGGATGCGGCGGGAGAGTCGGGCCCGCTCAGCGACCAGGCGGCTGATGGCGGTGTCCAAGGCGTCGATCTGGCCCCGCAACGTGTCGATGGCGGCGGCGTCGTCGGCGCTGCCGTCCACGACCTCGGCGACGCTCAAATCCTTGGCGGCAGTGCTGGGTGCGCTGGTTTCGCTGGCGGTGCTGGTCACAACGGGTTCCTCTCGGTCAAGCTCGTTCGATGCCGCTGAGGCCGCTGAGGCCGCTAGGCCGCGCCCAGACGCACAAAACGCCCCGGGCTCTCAGCGAACCCAGGGCGTTGGCGGTCGGTCAGATCAGCCGTTACCGATGGGAATCGCGATGCGATACCCATAAAAAAAGACGGCAGCGGTTGTGTTCACCCTGCGATGGTGTCACGGCGCGCGGTGATTCGGCAAGCCGATCGGCCCAGCCCGCAACGGCTCGGGAAGTGACAGACCTCAGAAGTAGGGTGGAGGACGATGAATTCTCCGTCCTCTCCCCAGCCGGCCGCCGCTTCGGTGCTCGGCCTCTTCGACGAGCCCACCGGCGGTGCGCCGGCGGGCGAGGAGCTGTTGACCGGCCTCAACCCGCAGCAGCGTGCGGCGGTCACCCACGCTGGCGGCCCGCTGCTGATCGTCGCCGGCGCGGGCTCCGGCAAGACCCGGGTGCTGACCCAGCGGGTGGGCTACCTGCTGGCCACCGGTCGCGCTAAGCCGAGTGAGATCCTGGCCATCACCTTCACCAACAAGGCGGCCGGCGAGATGCGCGAGCGGGTGCGCAGCCTGATCGGGCCGCGGGCCAACGCGATGTGGGTCTCGACGTTCCACTCGATGTGCGTGCGGATCCTGCGGGCCCAGGCCCGCGAGCTCGGTCTGAAGTCGTCCTTCACGATCTATGACGCCGACGACGCCCGGCGTTTGGTCAGCATGGTGATCCGTGAGCTCAACCTCGACCCCAAGCGGTACCTGCCGCGCGGCATCGCCGTGCAGATCTCCAACCTCAAGAACGAGCTGATCACGCCGGCCGTGTTCGCTGAGCAGGCCAGCAACGCCCACGAGAAGATCGTGGCCGAGGTCTATGAGCGTTACCAGCGGCGACTGGCTGAGTCCCAGGCCCTCGATTTCGACGACCTGATCATGACCACGGTTCGGCTGCTGCAGGAGCACCCGCAGGTCGCCGAGCACTACCGGCGCCGCTTCCGCCAGGTGATGGTGGATGAGTACCAAGACACCAACCACGCTCAGTACGTGTTGGTCGCCGAGCTGTGCCGAGCAATGCCCGAGCTCGGCAACCCCGCGGCCGAGCTCTGCGTGGTCGGCGACGCTGATCAGTCCATCTACGCCTTCCGGGGCGCGACGATCCGCAACATCGACGAGTTCGAGCGGGACTACCCGAGCGCCACCACCATCCTGCTCGAGCAGAACTACCGCTCGACTCAGACGATCCTGGGCGCGGCCAACGCGGT
>JAOPUY010000186.1 GCA_025963265.1 Frankiales bacterium
CGATGGCTTGGCTGGCCGCCGTGGAACCCACCGGCGTCGGCATCCGGGTCCAGAACGACATACTCGGGACGCCGCTCAGCGCGGCGTCCGGTTCGGTGGCCATTCGCGCCTCTGCGCCGGGAAAAACCGTCCCGGTCACCAGCTGACTTTGCTCCGGCCCCGGGACGCCGGCCGGGCGATCGATCTGGTGCGCCATCAGATCTGGTTCATCGGCCGTGGCAAGCACCAGGGACCGCGACAACAGTCGCTCGCCCTGCCAGGCGGTGATCACGTCGCTGGCCCAAGCCCGACCGGAGTGAAACGAATCCACCTGCAACTCGATCGGCTCGGAATGCCGGCGCGGCTGAAGATCGTGTGGATGGACTTGACGTATTTCGAGCCGTCCGAGTTCGCGTGCGCGGCCATGATCATCTGCGCGATCAGCTGGCCGCCGAAGACGACGTCTAGCCCCTCCTGCGACCCGGCGGGCTGCTGCACCCGATATCGCGCCTCGCCGACGGGCTCCAGTCGCAACAGCTCCGGGATCTCAGCCACGTCGGTCAACTCCCCTGCTCGGTGCGCCGGTCACGCCGGCGCCGCTGCGGCCTGCGAGCACGGGACAGCGCCCTTGACGGTGCTGCGCACCGCGGGCTCCACCGCCGGCGCGTTACGCCAGTCGTCCAGGCCGTCCTCGGCCCGACCGCTCGGGTACTTGTCCTCATGGATCTCAGCCCAATGCGAGTGGTTGAGCTGATGCAGGGTGAAGCAGGCCGACAACGCATTCTGAAAGCCCATGTTGTCCTGCGTTTGGTTGACCGACTCCTTGATCAGCAGCGCGGTGACGGTGGGCAGCCGGGCGATGCGCCGCGCGTACTCGACCGTGCGGGCGGCCAGTTCGGCCTCGGGGAAGATCTTGCTGACCATGCCGAGGCTATGGGCCTCCTGCGCGCTGATCGAATCACCCGTCAGCATCAGCTCCTTCGTCTTGCGTGGGCCGAACTCCCACGGATGCGCGAAATACTCGACGCCGCACATGCCCAGTCGCTGGCCGACCACGTCGGCGAAGTTGGTGTCCTCGGCGGCCACGATCAGATCACAGGCCCACATCAGCATCAGCCCAGCCGAGTACACGTTGCCGTGCACCTGCGCGATTGTGATCTTGCGAAGATTGCGCCAACGCTTGGTGTTCTCGAAGAAGTAGTGCCACTCCTGCAGCATCCGCTTCTCCGCGCCGTCGCGGGTCCCGCCGTTGATCAAAGTCGTCGGGTGCTGGTCTGGTCCCGGCAGCCACTCGGCCATCGCGACTTTGGAGCCCATGTCGTGGCCCGAGGAGAACATCGGGCCGAGGCCGCCGAGGATGACCACCCGGATGGCGTCGTCGGCTTCGGCCGCCAGGAAGGCGGCGTCGAGCTCGACGAGCATGCCGCGGTTCTGCGCGTTTCGCGAACTGGGGCGGTTGAGCAGGATCCGCGCAATGCTCCCCTCGTCCAGCGTTTCATACGTGATGAATTGGTAGTCGGCCGTCATCGGTCCCTCTTCTACGCAGATTCGGCCGCCAGGCGGCAGGCATAGGTCATCGACGGGCAGTAGTAAATCATATATTTCTAGCCGACGTCCACGCGCTTTGGGGTAATCCCCCTTTGCCTGCTGGCAAAATCGTCGCTTCGGTGAAGCGGCCGGTCAGTCTGGGGCGAGCTCGTCCTCGTAGAGTTGGCCGCGCGCGTCGAACAGGCTGATCAGACACTCGCCGAGCGCGACGCTGGCGCGGACGCCGGCGCTCATCGCCAGCTCCGGGTCAAAGAGCCGCTGCGCCTTGAAGATGTCCCGGAAAACCCGTTGGCACACCTTCATCGAGTCGGGGACGATCGCGAAGAAGTTTCCCGGCACGATCTCGTGAAAGCGATCGCGGGCCGCGGTCATCGCCGGGCTGCCGCCGGCGCTCTGCACTCGCGCGTAAAACTCGTCGACGAAGGCGACGAACTCATCGGCGTCGTCCGTGCGGCTGAGCCCCCGATACAGCGGCTGGAGCTCGCGGACCAGCTCCTTGGAGCCCCGTTCGGCCGCCCGGCGGGCCTCCATGCCGCCGGCATAGCCCCGCAGCTCGAAATGACACCGAAGCTCGTCGCTGGAGAACGGCCGGACGAAGGCCCCCTTGTGAGCTTCGATGGCGACAAAACCGCGAGCTTCCAAGCTGACCAGCGCCTCGCGGACCGGGATCTTGGTGAACCCGACGGCGGCCGCCACATCGTCCTGCGGAATCCGGCTGAACGGCGGGTACTCACCGGTGAAGATTCGCTGACAGATGTAGTCGACGATCTGCTCCCGGCTGTTGGTCTTGCGGGTGCCGAAGGCCACCGAGCGCCGAGCGTCGAGGGGACTCCGATAGGTAGTCATGACGACGTCTCGCGCGTCGGAAGAGACGCCGTCCTCGGTGGAGCCTGCTCGAGGCAGCGTTCACGGTCCGTCAGCACGCTCGCAGTATATGAGGCGAGTCGCCACCCGCCGCGGGCTACCCGATCTTGGCCGACGCGGTGCGGACGGTGACCGGCTCGGCCAGCCGCTGCTCGTCGCAGGCCCGCTGCAATAGCTCGAGGGTCTCAGCGAAGCTGGCCCCTAGCCGCGGGCCGGGAGTGAAGGTGGCCGGTAAGTGCTGCATGCCGTTGATGACGCCGACCGTCTCATAGTGCGCGGCGCCGGTGGGGTCGGTGACGAAGTCGGGCATCCGGTCCAACACCTGGGTCAGCATCGTCTTAAACGCCATCCGGGCCATGTTCGAGCCGATGCAGCGGTGGATGCCCAGGCCAAAACTGGTGTGCCGGTTGTTGTGCCGGTCGAAGTCGATCTCGTTCGGATTCGGGAAGACACTCGGGTCCCGGTTAGCCATGGCCCAAGACAGCCACAGCCGCTCGCCCTCCTTGAACTGCGTGCCGGCCAATTCGCAGTCGGCGCTGAACGTCCGCCCGTCGCCCTGCGCCGGCGTGTAGAAGCGCAAAAACTCCTCGGTCGCGCCATCCAGCAACGTGTCGCGCTCGGCGCTGAGCCGGGCCCGCTCGGCTGGGTGCTCGGACAGCCACTCCAGCGAGTGCGCGGTCAACGCCGTCGTGGTGTCGAACCCGCCGCCGATCAGCAGCGTGAGCACCCCGATCAACTCGTGGTCCGGGGGTGTGGCGCCGACGATCTCGGCGTTGACCAGGGCGTTGATCATGCCCGGCCGGGGCTTCTCGCGGATCTCGACCACGGCCTCGCCGAGACGCTGATTCATCAGCATCGCGCCTTGCATGACGCGGGGGAAATCGGGTGACTCGGGTGGCGTGTAGACCGAGGCGTGGGCCGGCTCGCAGTAGATGTCCCAATCTTTCAAGGGAAGACCCAGCATGGCCAAGGTCAGGACCGCCGGCACGATATTGGCCAAGTCGTCAACGAAGTCCAACCGGCCCGACTCGATGACCTCGTCGAGGCAGGAACGGGTGAGCGCTTCCACGAACGGCTTCCACCGGTTCACCGCCGCCGGCGACAGGTAGGTGTTCAACGTCTGGCGGTACTCGCGTTGCTCGGGCGGGTCCATCTCCAGGAAGCCGCCCCGGTATTGGGACTGGGCGGGCGGAATGCTGATGCCGTGGTAGCCCTTTTTGGTGTTCGTGACGTCGTGGTCGTTGGACAACACCTCGGACTCGCGGGCGATGTCGAAGATAGCCTCGTGGCTGGCCGCGACCCAGTGGCCGCCGTAGGTGTCAGACCAGGCCACCGGGCACCGGCTCTGCATCTCCGCCGCCGTGGACTCGAACTCCAAGCGGAAGGTCGGGCTGTGTCGGGTGAACTGAAATCTCTTCTGCTTGCGGATGTCGTCGGTCATGTCAGTCATGGAGGTTCCTCACTGAGCTGGATAGCGGCAGGGCGGCCGGCTGCGCGTCAGGAAAGGGTGATCGCCTGTTCAGGGCAGGACCCAGCGGCCTCCCGCACCGCATCGTGCTCGCTGGCCGGCAGATCGCCGGCCAGCGCGGTGGCGTGACCGTCGATGTCGCTCAGCTCGAAGATGGCCGGCGCCCGCATGGCGCACAACGTGTGGCCCTGGCACTTGTCCGGGTCAACCCAGGCTTGCATGGACGTTCTCCTTCGTTGGCGGATCGTGGTTAGGTGCAGGCGCCGAGGATCTTCAGGTCGAGCAGCCGCTCGTCGTCGATTCCCAGCTCGCGGAGGATCTCATCGGTGTGCTCGGCGAATTGCGGCGCGCGGTCGGTGACGGCTGGGGTCTCATCGAACTGCACCGGGTTCGTGATCAGCTCCCGGGGGATGCCGTCGGCGTCGGTCACTTGGGCGACGAAGCCGTTCTGGCGAAGCAACGGGTCCATCCCGACCTCGTAGGTGTTCTGCACCAAGGACCACTGCCCCTCAGCGCCGTCCATCTTCTCGATCCATTCGGCCAGTGTCAGCTCGCGCAGGATGCCGGCGACGATCGCGCCGCCCTCCAGGCCGTTCTTCATGATCTCGAGCCCGACGAAGCGCGGGTCCGCGATCAGCTCGGGCCGCCCCATCCGCTCACAGAACTCGCCCCAGTAGCGCGTCGGCTGCAGCATGCACAGGTTCACCCACCGGCCGTCGGCGGTCTTGAAGTTGCCCATGAGCGGGTTGCCGGGCTGGCCGTAGGTGGGATTGTTCGGGTCCGGCGCGGGCGGCTTGGGCAGCGGTCCGCCGGCCATCAGCGCCAGGTGCACCGAGAACTGCGTCGCCCAGGCTCCGACGCCCAGCAGCGAGACGTCGACGATCGAGGGCTCACCGGTCGCATTGCGGGCGAACAGCGCGGCCGCGATGCCGCCGGCGATGGTCATCCCGCCCATGGAATCGCCGTAGGCGCCAGTCGGCATCCCCTGCACCGCAGTCGCGCCGTCGGCGGTGGAGGCGTCGGCGCTGCCACCCTGGGCCCAGAACGCGGTGCCGTCGTAGCCGCCCTTTTCCGCGGCGTCGCCCTGAGCCCCGAAACCGCTGCCCCGGACGTAGATGATGTCTGGGTTTACGGCCCGGACGTCCTCGACGTTGATCCGGAGTTTCTCCCGCGCGCTCGGCATGAAGTTGGTGACGAAGACGTCGGCCGAGCGAATCAGCTCGTCGAGGATCTCCCGGCCCTCAGCCACCTCTAAGGCCAGTCCGATGCTGCGCTTGGCCCGGTTCGGGCCTTCCATGATGGGAAAGAAGGTTTTGGAGTCATTGGCCAGATCGAGGCCGAGCAACCGGACCAGCCCTCGCTGGGCGTCGCCGGTCACCGCGTGTTCGACCTTGATGACGTCCGCGCCCCACTCAGCGAGGACTCCGCCGGAGGCCGGCACGAAGGTGAACTGCGCGACCTCGAGGATCCGCACCCCTTCCATCGGACGCTTAACCATCAAGACTCCTCACTACCTAGGACTGGGAAACATAAGCTGACGGGACCGAAAATGGTGGCGGAGCCGCTGAGAAGACCGATCCGTGCGGCCGAGCGACGGCTCTTCGGCCGCTCAGTGTGAATCGATATTCAAATCCGGAGGCCGAACCTTCTGATTTATATAACAACATTGACCCCGGGCGCTAGCCACAGCTACGGTTTGACGCAAGTTCGGAAGGATCGCCGCTGTGCCGCGCCTTCCCCGTCTCGTGTTGCGTCCGAACTAGCGCACCGCGTCTTCGTCCTGACTCTCCTCGGCGGCCCGAGCGGCCTCGATTCCCGAGGTGCGGCGCAGTGGGATCTCCTCCAGCATCAAGGACAGGACGAAGGCCACCACCAGCACCACCGCACCGGCGATGAACACGACATCGATCGAGCTGGAGAAGCCCTGTAGGAACGGTCGGGCGATGGTCTTGTCCAGCCCGCTGACGAAGGCGGTGTCGTTGAGGCTTCCCGAGGCCTGGGTCACCGTCTTGAGCTGGTCTGGGTGAGCGGCCACGGCCTGTTGGAAGGCCGGCGTCGCGCCGGCCTGGGAGTAGGCCTCGGAGATCTTGCCGGGCGCGACCGAGAAGAGGACCGACAAGAACACCGCGGTTCCGAGCGTCCCGCCCATGGCGCGGAAGAACGTCCCCGACGAACTGGCCACACCGATGTCGCGAGGACTGACCGCGTTCTGCATCGCCAGCTGGATCGTCTGCATGCTCAGGCCCAGTCCGACCCCGAAGATCAGCATGTAGACGTCGACCTCGAGCAGCGAGGTCTGGGCCTGCAATCTCGCCAGCAACGCCATGGCGATGATCAGCAAGACCGATCCGGCGATCGGGTACCGGCGATACCGCCCGGTCCGCGAGGTCGCGAAGCCGGCCAGCGTCGAGGCGACCATCATCCCCAGGACGAGTGGCAGCAGCAGCAGGCCGGCCTCGGTGGGCGACGCGCCCTTGACGATTTGCAGGTACAGCGGCAGCGAGCCCAGGCCGCCGAACATCCCGGCGCCGATGACCAGCGAAAACGCCGAGCCGTAGCCGAAGACCTTGTTCTGGAACAGGCGCATCGGAATCAGCGCGGCGTCGCCCATCCGTCGCTCGACCCAGATCCAGGCGATCACCCCGGAGATCCCGACGACGTAGCAGGCGACGGCGGCCAGTGACCCCCAACCCCAGGTGCGCCCTTGTTCGGCCACGATCAGAATCGGCACCAGGCCGACGACTAGCAGCGCCGCTCCCAACCAGTCGATGCGTTGCGGATTGCTGCGGCCCGGCAACCGCAGGAATTTGGTGACCACGATCAGGGCGACCAAGCCGATTGGCACGTTGACGTAGAAGATCCAGCGCCAGCCGACCACGCCCAAGATGCGGTCCTGTCCGGAGAGGAAGCCACCGACGACCGGGCCGAGCACACTCGAGGTGGCGAAGACGCCCATGAAGTAGCCCATGTACTTCGGGCGCTGTTGAGGGGAGAGGATGTCGGCCATGATGGCCAGCGCCAGTGAGGCCAAGCCGCCCGCTCCGGCTCCCTGGAAGGCTCGAAAGGCGGCGAGCATGTACATGTTCGTGGCCAACCCGCACAGCGCCGAGCCGGCGATGAAGATGGTGATCGCCAACAGGAAGAAGGGTTTGCGGCCGTAGATGTCGGAGAGCTTTCCGTACAGCGGCGTGGTCAGGGTCGATGTGATCAGAAAGGCGGTCGTCACCCAGGCCTGCACCGACAGGCCGTTGAGATCGTCGCCGATTCGCCGAATTGCGGTCGACACGATGGTCTGGTCGAGCGCGGCTAGAAACATCCCGAGGAGCAGCCCGGCCAGGATGGTCAGGATCTGGCGGTGCGACATCTCGCCCGAGGCCCCGTGCTGGTGCTGGGCCGGGTCGGCCGTCGCGGTCATTTCACTCCCGAGAAGGTCGGCCGGTCCTGCTTCGGATCTTCGCGTGACCACGCGGGCCGATTGCGCTCAAGCCCGGCCGCGAAGCGAGCTAGCTGCGCAGCGAAGCCGCTGACCTCCGCCGCGTCCCAACCTTGCAGCACGAGCCGGTAGAACTCGATGCGCGCGCTGCTGTTCTGCTGATGAGCCTGCTGACCGCGATCAGTGAGGGCAAGGACGCTGGCCCGACCGTCGAGCGGGTCAGCTCGGCGTTCGACGAGCCCGTCGCTGACCAGGGCGGCGACCTGGCGGCTCACGGTCGATGGGTCGGCCTGCGCGGCCTCGGCTAGTGCGCTCGCCCGCATCGACCCGTTGCTGGCCAAGCAGCTGATCAGCCCGATCGCCGACCGTTCCGGGCCTCGTCGGGTGTCCGCTTGGATTTGTGCCTTCAGGCGGAGATGCGCTCCCACGGCGTTGCTAAAGGACTCCGCGACGAGGGCGGCGTCGTGGTCGCGCGGGAGGTCTGAATCTTGCTTCGTGACAGTCACGCCTGCTCCTATGCTGCTGAACTTCAATTTCGCATAGTTGCATGCAGCAAGCAACCAAATCGGCTGTCACGCAGCACACATCGCCGTCGAGCCTTCAGCGCGGCTGCTCGGAGAGCTCGCGACCGCGGCGAGCCAGCTCGTCCAGACTCTCGAGCTGCTGGCGCACGGTGTGCAGGCACGTCTCGAGCAGGGGCTTGGCCGCCGAACTGACCGCCTGGCCGCGAACGGCGGGCAGCACGAATCGCTTGATCCAGAGCCTGGTCTCGACCTCGGGCCGGCCCAGGTCGATCAGGGTGATGCCTTGCTCGGCCAGCCACGAGACGACTTCCAACGTCGGGAGGCTGTTTCGTAGTTGTCCGTCGGCCTGGCCGGCGCGAACGATCGGCGTCAGCGACGCGCTTATCGTCCAACGGAAGCGGTCCTGGACGGATCTGGAATCGGGCGCCGCCCACGGCTCTCGCAGCAGTTCGACTTCATTGATCAACCCAGTCCAGAACGCCAGGCTGTCCGCTATTCGGCCGCCCGCGGTTATCGCGATTGAGGCCCGGGCCGTGGCCTCCGCGGCGAAGCGGCCGAGGAGGATGAGCGCCGCGTGTCGCGGCAGCTGCGACTTGTTCCCGAAGTACCGGTAGGCGGTGGCTCGGGAAACACCAGCCGCCTCCGCTAGGTCTTCGATCGTCACCTCGGCCAGCTCGCTTGCCCGGCCTTCACCCACTCGGGCCTCGAGGGCCCGCAGCAAGCGGTCTCTGGCCGCGGGTGAGTCGTCGGAGGACGGGACGCGGGGATCGATCGTTGACAAAGTCACCTCGCGTTTGAAGTCCGTCTGATATTTTATGAAGCTATCCTCATCTTAGTACAGTTCAGCTGGCGATCGATCCTGAGGAGGGCGAGTGGCCCAGCGACTTGACGTCGATCCGACTTTGGCGATCGAGGTTGCCGGGGGCTGGTCGCCGGAGTGGCTGCCGAGCGAGGTAGCCCTCATCGATCTCGAGCCAGGCACCCGGATCTTCCGCGAGGGTGAACTGGGTCATGACCTGTACCTGGTCTTGTCGGGCACGGTCAAACTCACCCGCAGGTCGACCGCGGGCCGCGAGGTCCTGATCGGGCTCAGGGGTCCGAACGACCACTTTGGCCAGGCGGCCGCGTTCGACTCAGCCCCACGCGGCGTGACCGCGCGGGCCCTGACCCGGGCGCAGGTGGCCCGCATCCCGCAGTCGGTGTTGGTGCCCTGGCTGCTGCGGCATCCGGAGATCAGCCTGGAGATTCTGCGGACGGCTGCGCAACGGGTGAAGCGAAACAACTCGGTGCTCGCCGACATGATCGGCCTCAAGGTGTCCAACCGGGTGGCCAAGCAACTGCTCGGGTTGGCCGCGGAGTTCGGCCGCACCGGCCCCGACGGGATCTGGGTCGAGCACCAGCTCAGTCAAACGGAACTCGCTCACCTGGCCGGGACCTCTCGCGAGACCTGCAACAAAGTGCTGGCCGAGTTCGCCCGCGCTGGCTACCTGCGGGTCGAGATGCGCAGCATCCTGATCATCGACATCGACCGCCTGCGGGCGGCCGCGGCCAGCGCGCCGGTCACAAATTGAAGCGGAGCGCGCCGTCGATGCGAATCGTGGTGCCGTTGAGGTAGTCGTTCTCCGCCATCTGCAGGGCGAGTTGGGCGTACTCCGAGGCCCGGCCCATCCGCTTCGGGTTGGGGACGCCGAGTCCGAATTTCGCGTTGGCTTCTTCCTCGGTCATCCGGTAGGCCGGGGTGAGGAAGGTGCCGGGCGCGATGCTCAGGACCCGCACGCCGGCCGGCGCCAGGTCGCGCGCGGCGGTCAGGGTGAGGCCGATGACGCCGCCCTTGGCCATCGAGTACGCGGACTGGCCGACCTGGCCCTCGAAGCCGGCGATGCTGGCCGTGGTGATGACCAGGCCGCGCTGGTTGTCGGCCAGCGGCTCATTCTTGGTCATCGCAGCCGCGGTGCGGCTCAGCGCCCGGTAGGTGGCGATGAAGTAGTACTCGGTGGTGAGCAGGAACTCCTCCATCGGGTACGGGGTGCCGTCGCGGGAGACGATGCGCTTGGCGCCGCCACCGCCGGGGCCGCCGTTGACGACCACGGCCACCCGCAGCGGGCCCAAGCCCTGCGCCTTCGCGATCGCGGCGTCGATCGACTCGTCGCTGGTCACGTCGGTCTTGAAGAACTCGACACCGTCGCCCAACTCGGCGGCGATCTCGTTGCCGTGCTCCTCAGCGACGTCGGCGATGACGACCTTGACGCCGGCCGCCGCGAACTTGCGCACAGTCTGCTCGCCAAATCCGCCGGCGCCGCCGATGACGAGTGCTGATGCTCCAGTGAGATCCACGCTTACTGCCTCCTTGAGATGCTTTCCATTGGCTAGTTGCTCTCCCCGGACTCTAGAGGCAACCCCCCGGTAACAGACAGCGGCTATCGATGTGACCTACGACAGTCGACTACGTCAGCGGCGCGACGGCGGCCATCGCCCCGTCCAGCAGGTCAGCCAAGGAGGCTTGCGCGTCGGTGGCGACCCATTCGTCGTGGGCCGCGTCGAAGCAGGACAGCGCCGAGGCGGCGATGGCCCGGTCGCGCAGTTGCGGCGGCGGGCTCTCAGCGGCAGGCGAGGCCCGGCGGGCCAATTGCGCCGCCAACAAGGCCCGCCAGCGAAGCTGCTTCTCCAGCCGGCGGGCGTCCAGCGCGGGCGTGTCGCGCAGCATCCGGCGCAGCTGCAGGCTGCGCTGCGGGTCGCTGAGATTGAGCGTCACCAGGAAGTCCAAGGCTCCGCGTAAGGCCAGCCAGGGCGGTTCGGCCGCCGGACGTTCGCCCAGCCGGGCCGCGATCCGCTCGCCCACCAGCTCGAGGTTGCCGAAGACGAGGTCCTCTTTGGAGGGGAAATAACGGAAGAAGCTCCGTTTTGACAAACCGCAGCCGGCGGAGATGTCCTCGATGGTGGTTTGGTCGTAGCCGTTAAGGATGAAAAGGTTCATCCCGATGGTCATGAGCTCGGCCCGCACGGTGCGCCGAGTGCGCTCCCGCAGACCCACCTCTGGTTCGACGCCCTGGCTCATTCGGGAGATTTTACGCACTCGGCAGCCTTGTTGACAGCCGGTGTCAGCTTCGGCGTAAGGTGACGGAAATCCTCAGATCGCTGGTTGCTGAGCGCGGGTGAGTAACGCGCCACGCGGACTGGACGCTGCGCCCCGCCGACGTAGAAGGTAAGCACCATGAAGCTCGCGCTGCACGTCAACTCCTTCACCTGGCCAGACGGGCCCTCGGCCATCGGCCCGAAGCTGATCGAGATCGCCCGCACCGCCGACGAGGTCGGCTTTTCCCGGCTGTCGGTGATGGATCACGTCTGGCAGATCTACATCAACGGCCCCAAAGAGCAGGAGATGCTCGAGGCCTACACCGCGTTGGGCTTTCTGGCCGCTCAGACCACCAAGGTGGAGCTGCTGACGCTGGTCACCGGGGTCACCTACCGCGCGCCGGGCCTGCTGGCCAAAGCCGTCACCACCCTCGACGTGCTCTCCGGCGGCCGGGCCTGGCTGGGCATCGGCGCGGCCTGGAACGAGGCCGAGGCCGACGGCTTGGGCTTGGGCTACGGCCCGACCGCCGAGCGCTTCGAGCGGTTGGAGGAGGCGATCCAGATCTGCCTGCAGATGTGGAGCGAGAACACCGGGCCCTACGCCGGCGAGCATTACACGCTGGCCAGCACCCTGAACGCGCCGCAACCGCTGGCCGAGCCAGCTCGCCCAGGCGGCCGGCCGCGGATCATGATCGGCGGCGGGGGCGAGAAGAAGACGCTGCGACTGGTCGCCAAGTACGCCGACGCCTGCAACCTCGGCGGCGGCGACCTCGGCCTGCTGGCCCACAAGCTGGACGTGCTGCGTGAGCACTGCGCCGCCGAGGGCCGCGATTACGACTCGATCGAGAAGACGGGCTTGCTGCCGCTGCGTCCCGACGGCGAGGGCGGGGTGGGCGCGCTCCTCGACCGACTGCGGGGCCTGCACGAGCTCGGCTTCACCACCGTGCACGGCGCGGTCGCCGGCGTCGCCGCCATCACGCCGCTCGAGGTGCTCGGCTCCGAGGTCATCCCGGAGATCGCCACGTGGTGAGCGCTCCGACGTCCGCGGGGCCCGCCACCCGGCAGTCCTTCTGGCCGCTGGTCGTGCTGTGCACCAGCCTGCTCGTGGTCAGCATCCAGGTCAGCATCCTCAACGTGGCGCTGCCGACCTTGGTTCGGGCGCTCGGCGCGACCGACAGCCAACTGCAATGGATCGTGGACGCCTACATCGTCGCCTTCGCCGGCGTGCTGCTGACCGGCTCGGCGCTGGCCGACAAGTTCGGCCGCCGCGGCGTGATGACGATCGGGCTGATCATCACCGGAGCCGCCTCGATCGGCGCGGGACTGTCCAACAGCCCCAGCGAGCTGATCGTCTGGCGCACCGTGATGGGCGCCGGCGCCGCGCTGGTCATGCCGGCCACGCTGTCCATCCTGGTCAACGTCTACACCGAGCCCAAGCAGCGGACCAAGGCCATCGCCTACTGGTCGCTGATGAACGCCACCGGCTCCTTCGTCGGGCCGCTGGCCGGCGGCCTGCTGCTGCGGTGGGGCTCGTGGCAGGCCTGCTTCTACGTCTGCGTCCCGTTCGTGATCGCCGCGGTGGTCATGGGCCGTTATCTCGTCCCCACCTCCAAGGACCCGTCCCAGGCCCGCTTCGACGTGATCGGCGCGCTGTTGTCCACCGCGGCCCTGACCACCCTGGTCTGGGCGATCATCGAGGGCCCGACCAAGGGCTGGGCCGATCCCAGCGTCATCACCGCGTTCGGCCTCGCGGTCATCACGCTGGTCAGCTTCATCTACTGGGAGCTGCACACCGCCTCGCCGATGCTCGACCTGTCGATGTTCGCCAACCCGCAATTGTCAGCCGCGGCGGTCGCCTTGACCATCGCGTTCTTGGCCATGAGCGGGGCGATGTACCTGGCCCAACTCGCCTTGCAACTGGTCAAGGGCTACAGCCCGCTCTCGGCCGCACTGGCCGTCTCGACCCCGATCACTCTGGTCAACTTCATCGTGGTGCCGCGCGCGCCCTGGCTCATCCACCGCTTCGGCACCCGCTGGATGGTCAGCGGCGGCATCTCCTTGATCGCGGTCTCCTCCCTGATCATCGCGACCGTGACGGTGCACTCGCCCTACCCGGTGCTGTGCATCGGGTTCGCGATGATGGCGCTGGCGTTCAGCACCTTCGTGCCGGCCAGCACCGAGGCGATCATGA